>NZ_JBEOVF010000055.1:0-59083 GCF_040295365.1 Streptomyces sp. NPDC002838
TTGGACGCCCCCGTGGTGCTCCCCCCCACCCCCCCCCCACCCAACCCCCCCCTTCTTCTCCCACCCACCGCGGGGCGGCCCCCCCCCCCCCCGGGGGGCGCCCCCCCCCGCCACGGTAGTGCTGTGCCGTACCTCGTCAGCCGTTCTGCCCGGGTGCCTTGTCGTCGGCTGCCGGGCTGTCGTCGGCGAGCGTGTGGTCGAGGCCGCTGAGGGTCTTGTCGGCGTCGGGGTGACCCAGTTCCTCGCCCAGGCCGTGGGACGGGGTGACCGCCGCGACGACGAAGCCGGTGGCGAGGGAGGCGATGGCGAGCATGCTGCGCTTCTTCATGCCGGGTTCAACTGGCGAACCGCGCGGGGGTCACGCCCGGCATCGGTGTGATCACGGCCGCCGCGCCGATGCTCACGAACGGAGCCGGACCGTCCGCTGCGGCCGACGCGGTGCCGGGATCCGTTCGGTCCGGCCGGACATGCTGCGCCGGCGCTGGACCAGATCCTCGGCGGCCTCCGGCCATGCGGCATGATCGAAGGCGAAGCCCGCTTCGAGGAGGCGGCCGGGGACGACACGGCGGCTCTTCAGCAGGAGTTCGGTGTCCGAGCGAAGCACGAAGGCGCCGAACTCCGCCATCCACTTCGTGGCGGGCAGACCCGCCGGCACACCCCAGGCGGAGCGCAGCGCGCGCATGAACGCACGGTGCGGCAGGGGCGCGGGGGCGGCGAGGTTCACCGGGCCGGTGAGGTCGTGCCGGTCGATCAGGAACTCGACCGCGCGGACGAAATCGCGGTCGTGGATCCAGGAGACGTACTGGGCACCGCCCGCGACGGGGCCGCCGAGCCCGAGCCGCGCGAGCCGCGACAGGACGTCGAAGACGCCGCCGCGGTCGGGGCTCATCACCATGGCCGAGCGCAGGGCGACCTTGCGGGTGTGCGGGGTGTCGGCCTGTTCCTGCGCCCGCTCCCAGGCCTTGGCGATCTCGACGCTGTAGGCCCAGTAGTCCGGGACGCCGGGCTCGCCGCCGCCCACGAGGCCTGTCGCCTCGTCGTGGGGCGCGTCGAGGCGGTGGGCGTAGACGGTGGCCGTGCTCATCTGCAGCCAGACCCGGGGCGGTCGCGCGGCGGCCGCTATCGCCTCGCCCACGACCTGTGTGGAACGCACCCGGGAGTCCATCATGGCCCGCAGGTTGGCCTCGGTGTAGCGGCAGCCGACACTGCGGCCGGCCAGGTTGATCACGATGTCGCTGCCGTCGATCTCCTCGGTCCACGGGCCCAGGCTCTCGCCGTCCCAGCCGACTTCGCGCGCGCGTTCCGGCCGCCTGGTCAGGACCACGACCTCATGGCCGTCGGCGGTCAGCGCGCGGTTCAGGACCGTGCCCACCTGCCCGGTTCCTCCGGGTATCACGATCTTCATCCGGCTCCCCCTTCGTGTGGGGACGAGCCTAGCGCAAAAAATTGAACATGTTCAAAAAGGCTTCCGAGATACGCGCGACATGCAAGGAGCCCGGCCAACCCATGCGGTCGGCCGAGCTCCCGACTGAACGTTCCTGCGGAGGCTCGTCACACCCCCGCCGCGGTCGCGCCCGCCTGCCGGGTGAGCGCCGCCGCGGCCGCCCCCACCAGCCCCGCGTCCGTACCCATCTGCGCGGGCGCCACCGTCAGACCCTGGACGAAGGACAGGGTCGCGTAGTCGCTGAGGGCCTTGCGCAGCGGCGTGAACAGCACGTCGCCCGCCTTGCCCACGCCCCCGCCGATGACGGCGATGTCGATCTCGACGAGGGTCGCGGTGGCCGCGATGCCCGCGGCCAGCGCCTGGGCGGCCCGCTCGAAGGAGGCCACGGCGACCGGATCACCGGCCCGGGCCGCGGCGGCCACCGCGGCGGCGGAGGTGTCGCCGTCGGGGCCGGGCAGCCAGCCGTTCTCGATCGCCCGCCGAGCGATGTTCGGGCCGCTGGCGATCCGCTCGACGCAGCCACGCGCGCCGCACGGGCACGGGTCGCCGTCGAGGTCGACGCTGATATGGCCGATATGGCCCGCGTTCCCGGTGGGACCGGGATGCAGCTGGCCGCCCAGGACCAGGCCGCCGCCGACGCCCGTCGACACCACCATGCACAGCGCGTTGTCGTGGCCACGGGCGGCGCCCTGCCAGTGCTCGGCGGCCGTGATCGCGACACCGTCGCCGATCAGCTCGACAGGCAGCCCCCCGGTCACCGCCTGGACCCGCGGGACCAGCGGGAAGTCACGCCAGCCGGGCACGTTCACCGGGCTCACCGTGCCCATGGAGGCGTCCACCGGGCCCGCGCTGCCGATGCCGAGGGCCGTGGCGCGACCAAACAAGGGCGCGGCGGTCAGCTCGCCGAGCACCTCCTCGACGGCCCGCATCACGGACTCGCCGTCTTCTTGTGCGGGCGTGGCCCGCTGCGCGCGGGTCAGGATCCGGCCGTGGCCGTCCACCAGCGCCCCGGCGATCTTGGTGCCGCCGATGTCGAGCGCGGCCACGAGGTCGGTGTGCATCAGTGTCGGATCTCCCCGTCAGACGTGAGAACAACCAGAGAACAACCATGAGGAAACAGCAGGCCGACTCTCGCGGTGGGGGCGCAGGCCGGAGATTGCGGTGGACAGTGTCCCCCGCATCTGACAACGTTGTCCAGGCTCTATGCTCGACGCCACATCCTCATACAACATCATGACCGACGCATCCGAAGTGGACGACAGGACAGGACACCGCACCGTGCCCGAGACCCACCGCCGCGCAGACCGCCTCTCCGGAAGTCGTTACGGCAACCGTCCGACCATGAAGGACGTGGCCGCGCGGGCCGGCGTCGGACTCAAGACGGTCTCGCGGGTGGTGAACGGGGAGCCGGGTGTCACGCCGGAGACGGAGCGCCGTGTCCAGGAGGCCATCGACGCCCTCGGGTTCCGCCGAAACGACAGCGCGCGGGTGCTGCGCAAGGGCCGCACCGCCAGCATCGGGCTGGTCCTGGAGGACCTCGCCGACCCGTTCTACGGCCCCCTCAGCCGCGCGGTCGAGGAGGTGGCCCGCGCCCATGGCGCGCTGCTCATCAACGGCTCCAGCGCGGAGGACCCGGAGCGCGAGCAGGAGTTGGTGCTGGCGCTGTGCGCGCGGCGGGTGGACGGGCTGGTCGTCATCCCGGCCGGGGACGACCACCGGTATCTGGAGCCCGAGCTGAAGGCGGGCGTGGCGACGGTGTTCGTGGACCGTCCGGCCGGGCACATCGACGCCGACGTGGTGGTCTCGGACAACTACGGCGGCGCCCGCGACGGCGTGGCGCACCTGATCGCCCACGGGCACCGCCGGATCGGTTTCATCGGCGACATGCCCCGCATCCACACCGCCGCCGAGCGGTTGCGCGGCTACCGGGCCGCCATGGAGGACGCCGGCATCCCGGTGGAGGACTCCTGGATGTCGCTGGGCGTCACCGACCCCGAGCGCGTACGGCGGGCGGCCGAGGCGATGCTCTCCGGGCCGTCCCCCGTCACCGCGGTCTTCGCGGGCAACAACCGGGTGACGGTCACCGTGATCCGGGTCTTGGCCGAACACGCCCGCCGGGTCGCCCTCGTCGGCTTCGACGACATCGAGCTCGCCGATCTACTCCAGCCGGGGGTCACAGTCGTCGCCCAGGACGCGGCGGCCCTCGGCCGTACCGCCGCCGAGCGGCTCTTCCGCCAACTGGACGGCACCCTGCTCACCCCGGAGCGCATCGAACTTCCGACCCGGCTGATCACCCGCGGCTCGGGCGAGCTGCCGCCGGCGGACTGAGCGGCTCGTGGACAACCGCACACTGGAGGCGCTCGGCCTCGCCGAGGCGCCGCGCGATCGCCCGCTGCTCTACCCCGGGGCCTGGCCGCGGGAGTCCGGGCTTCTCCACGGCGACCGGCTGCTGCCCCTCGACCTTCCCGTGCACGAGGACCGCGTCCCCGTCCTGGCGGTCGGCTCCAACGCCAGCCCGGCCCAACTGCGGCACAAGATGGCCGAGTTCGGCATCGCCTCGCCCATCCCGATGGTCAAGGCGCGGGTCACCGGCATCGACGTGGGCGTCTCCGCGCACGTCAGCCGCATGGGATACGTCTCCGCATCACCCTTCGAAGCGCCGGGCACGGTACGGGAGTTGTTCGTCATCTGGCTCGACGCCGAGCAACTCGCGGTGGTCGACGCGAGCGAGGGCGTGCCGCTGCCGAACGGCAACTACGGCCGCGCCTGGCTGCCCGCATCCGAGGTGCGGGTGGAGGTGAGCGCCGGAGTGACGCTGCCCGGCGTGCACATGTACGTCAACCGCCACGGCGTCCTGCACAACGGCACTCCCGAGGCCCCGCGCACGCACCCCGGCCAGCGGCCCCTGCTCACCGAACTCCTCGTGGGTTCCGCCCGGTTGAGGGAACTGTTCGGGGTCACTCCCGAGGAGTTCTGCGCGCGTGCCCGGGCGGACCGTCGGCTGTGCGAGCGGGGCACGCGGCTGTTCAGGGAGGAGAAACGGGTGACGGTCTCCGGCCTGGAGCGGTATGTGCGGGTTCAGCAGACCGGGAGTCCTGGGACCGGCGCGTCGTTGTCGCCGCCCTTGATGTAGACGTCGCTGACGAAGACGTTCGTGTTGCCGCTGTCGTCGTCCGTCTTCGCCCACCATACGTTGGTCCATTCGCCGTACGTCTCGCGGCGGCCCAGGTTCTGCTGGCAGTAGAAGTAGTTGGTGCCCGCGTTGAGGATGCCGGCCTCAGTGCCGTCGGCAGTGTAGGACTTGGCGGTGCGCCAGACGTTGCAGTTGTACTTGCCGTCGCCTATGTGCCAGCAGGAGGGGGCCGGGCTGGTCTCGCCGCCTCCGCCGCCCACCGTAGCGCCGCCACCGGTTGTGCCGCCGCCCGAGGTCTTGGTAGGGGATGGGGTGGTCCGGTCGGCGGGCGCGGTCTCGTCCTTGTCGCCCGGCGTCTTCGTCGCGGTCGGGGTCTTCCCGTCGCCCTCCTCGGCGGGCTTCGGGTCGTCCGAGCGCTTGGCGTCGGTGCGGTCGGCGGTCGAGGACGAGGCGGCCGCGGAGGCGCCGGAGGTGGGCTGCGCGCCGGCTTCGGCCTCACCCGGGTCGTTCAGCAGGGCGACGGTGGCTCCGGCCGTGGCGAGGACGACGGTGACGGCCGCTGCGGCGAGCAGGACGCGTCCCTTGCGGCGGGAGGGGCCGGAGGAACCGGCGGAGGACAGGGGGCTGGTGACGGACGGGTCCGGCCCGGGCGGGGTGGGGGGTGCGAAGCCGGGCGTGTGCGATCCGGCGGGGGCGGTTTGGCCGGCGTGGCCGCTCGGGGCGTCGTGGGCGCTCCGGGCGGCGTGGGCGGTTTGACCAGCTTGCCCGGCCTCGCCGGCATGCCCCGCCTGGCCGGTCGGACCAATCGGGCCGCTCGCCCCGGGCAGACCGGCCGAGCCGACCGAGCCGGACGAGCCGGGGGGTTCGAAGGCAGGTGTGGGCGATCCACCGTGGGCGCTCTGACCGGCGTGGCCGCTGTGAGCGGCCTGACCAACGTGCCCGGCCTCACCAGCATGCCCCGCCTGGCCGGTCGGACCAATCGGGCCGCTCGCCCCGGGCAGACCGGGCAGACCGGACGAGCCGACCGAGCCGGACGAGCCGGGGGGTTCGAAGGCAGGTGTGGGCGATCCACCGTGGGCGCTCTGACCGGCGTGGCCGCTGTGAGCGGTCTGACCAACGTGCCCGGCCTCACCAGCTTGGCCAGCATGCCCGGCGTGCTCGATCGGGCCAGCCGGGCCAGTCGGGCCGCTCGCCCCGGGCAGACCGGCCGATCCGGCCGATCCGCTGTGCCCCGCCGACCCACTCGACCCAGTCCGCCCCGCAGACCCAGCCGGCCCGTTCTCCCGCGCCGCCCCGGAATCGCCGAAGCCGGAAGCCGCCGGTGCTCCATGGCCTGGAGTGCCCTGACCGGGAGCCTGCGGTGTCCCCTGCTCCGGAGCCCCGAACCCTCGCGCCTCCGGCGTTCGCCGCTCTGAAGCGCCGGCCCCCTGAACCCCTGGAATGCCCTGCCCCGCAGCCCCGAATCCCTGCCCGGCCGAATCCCTCGACTCGGCCGAACCCTCCGTCTCCCCCGATCCCGACGGCCCCAGCGCCCCGCCCCCCGGCGGTACCGCCGGCACGCTCCGCTCCGGCTTCGTCGGCGCCGGCCTCGGATCCGTCGCCGCCCGTAGCGTCGTCGTCGGCGTGTCCCTGGCGGACGCGTCCGCCACTGTCTGCAACAGCTCTCGCGCCTCGTCGGCCTCCGGGCGGCCCTCCGGTCGCTTGTCCAACAGGCGCTGGAGGACGGGGCCCAGGGGCCCGGCGAGACGGGGCTCCGGGAGTGGCTCACTGACGATCGCGGTGAGCGTGGAGAACGTCGACGTACGACGGAAGGGCGAACCGCCCTCGACGGCCGCGAACAGCGTGGCGCCCAGGGCCCAGATGTCGGAGGCCGGGCCGGGGTCGGCGCCCTGGGCGCGCTCGGGCGCCAAGTAGTCCAGGGAGCCGACGAGTTCGCCGCTGCGGGTGAGGCGGGAGGCCGAACCGTCGTCCGGGTCCTCCATGGTGGCGATGCCGAAGTCCGTCAGCATGACGCGGCCCGACCGGTCGAGCAGGATGTTGCCGGGCTTCACGTCGCGGTGCAGGACGCCGACGGCGTGGGCGGCGGCCAGCGCGTCCATGACCTTGGCACCGATCCCGGCCACCTCGCGCGGCTCCAGGGTGCCCTTCTCGCGCAGTACGTCGTCCAGGGACGGCCCGTCCACCAGCTCCATCACGATCAGCGGACGGCCGTCGACCTCGGTCACGTCGTGCACGGCCACGACGCCGGGATGGCGCACCCGAGCCGCCGCGCGGGCCTCCCGCTGCATCCGCAGCCGCAGACCGGCGAGTTCGGGCCCGTCGGCGTCGGTGTAGGTGCGCAGCTCCTTGACGGCGACCTCACGGCCGAGCACGTCGTCGACTGCCCGCCAGACCACCCCCATGCCGCCGCGCCCGAGCTGCGCCACGACGCGATAGCGCCCCGCCAGCAGCCGCCCGGCCCCCTCCGCCTGCCCGTACTCCCCCGAAGACACCGCCGCCCCGTTCCTGTGACCCGTCCTTGCGTGCCGTACAGACTACGGGGCAGGGGTGACAACGCCGACCGGATGGTGCCGCTGTGACAGGCCCGCTACTTGGCGGAGACCGTCAGATCGCCCCGGCGGGGCGCCGCGAAGCCCTCGAGGTCGGCCCGGGTCAGGCCGGTCAGGCGGGCGACCTCGGCGATGTCGAGGGCGCCGCAGTCCAGGCCGCGCAGCAGGTAGCCGCCGAGTGCCTTGGCGGTGGCGGGCTCGTCCATGACGTCACCGCCCATGCGGCCCGCGTAGCGGGCGAGGCGACCGGCGGCCTGTTCGAAGCCCTCGCGGTAGAAGGCGAAGACGGCCGCGTACCGGGTGGGGATGTGGCCGGGGTGCATGTCCCAGCCCTGGTAATAGGCGCGGGCCAGGGCGCGGCGGGTGAGGCCGTAGTGCAGCCGCCAGGCGTCGTGGACCTTCTCGGTCGGGCCGACCGGCAGGACGTTCGTCGAGCCGTCCGAGACGCGGACGCCCGTGCCCGCCGCCGCGACCTGCATGATCGCCTTGGCGTGGTCGGCGGCGGGATGGTCGCTGGCCTGGTAGGCGGCCGACACGCCGAGGCAGGCGCTGTAGTCGAAGGTGCCGTAGTGGAGGCCGGTGGCGCGGCCTTCGGCGGCCTGGATCATACGGGCGACCGTCGCGGTTCCGTCGGTGGCGAGGATGGACTGGCTGGTCTCGATCTGGATCTCGAAGCCGATCCGGCCGGGTTCGATCCCGCGCGCCTTCTCGAAGGCCTCCAGGAGCCGCACCATGGCGGTGACCTGCTCGGGGTACGTCACCTTCGGCAGCGTCAGCACCAGCCCGTCGGGCAGGCCGCCGGCCTCCATCAGGCCGGTGAGGAAGATGTCGAGGGTGCGGATGCCCCGCTCGCGGACGGGCGCCTCCATGCATTTCATACGGATGCCCATGTACGGGGCCGCCGTGCCGTTCTCGTACGCCTCGGCGATCAGCCGTGCCGCTCGGGCGGCCGTCTCGTCCTCCTCGGCGTCCGGGCGCGGGCCGTAGCCGTCCTCGAAGTCGACACGCAGGTCCTCGATGGGCTCGCGTTCCAGTTTGGCGCGCACGCGCGCGTAGACCGGCTCGGCGAGTTCGTCGGACAGGCCGAGGACGGCGGCGAAGGAGGCGGCGTCCGGGGCGTGTTCGTCCAGGGTGGTGAGGGCCCGGTCGCCCCAGGAGCGGATGGTGTCGGCGGCGAAGGCGTCGCCGGGGACGTAGACGGTGTGGACGGGCTGACGGGTGCCGGGGTCTCCGGGGTAACGGCGCTCCAGTTCGGCGTCGACCGGCGCGAGGGAGGCGCTGATCTCCTCGCTGACGGCGCCCGCGAGGCTCGTCGCCACCTGCTCCTGCTGGCCCTGGCCCATCCCACATCCTCCTAGTTTCCGCTATACGGAATCAACAATCCGTAGAATGAAGCTAACGGTCACCCTTCCCGCCGGTCAACACCGTCTTTCAACTCGATCCACTCCGGCATCTCGGCATGTTCACGTCCATCTGGCACCGTTTCCTCACCTGCTTCGCACAACTGCACAGCGCACCCCGCCCGACTCGCCCGGAAGCCGCCGCAGAAGGAGCCCCTGTGCGAAACCACAGCCGAGTCACGCGCCGCATGGGCCTGAAGGCCGCGTTAGCCGCCACGATCTCCGTACCCCTGTCCAGTACAGCACTCTCCCCCGCGCCCGCCGCGGCGGACGAACGCCTGAGCGGTCCACTGGAGGTCATGTCCTTCAACCTCCGCTTCGCAAGCACCACCCAGCCCAACAGCTGGGCCGTCCGCAGACCCGTGATGCGCGAGCTGCTGCGCCGCGAGGGCCTGCACCTCATCGGTACCCAGGAGGGCCTTTACCAGCAGTTGCACGACATCGAGTCCGACCTCGGACCGCAGTGGGACTGGATCGGCACGGGGCGCGCGGGAGGCAGCCGCGACGAGTTCATGGCGATCTTCTACGACACCCGCCGCCTGGCCCCGCAGGAATACGACCACTTCTGGCTCTCCGACACGCCGAACGTGGTCGGGTCGAACACCTGGGGCGGCGGCTCCATCCGGATGGTCACCTGGGTCCGCTTCCGGGATCTCCTCGACGGCGACCGGGAGTTCTACTTCCTGAACACCCACCTCGACAACGCGAGCCAGTACGCGCGTGCCGCGACCCTGACCACCCAGCGGATGGCCGGGCTGAACCGCTCGCTGCCGCGCGTGGTGACCGGCGACTTCAACGTCGCCGCCCACAAGAACCCGGTCTACGACACGATGCTGGGCGCCGGCCTGGTCGACACCTGGGACACCGCGGCCGAGCGGAGCAAGCTGTACGCGACCTTCCACGGCTACAAGCCACTGACGCCCGACGGCGACCGCATCGACTGGATCCTCGCCACGCCCGGCGTTCGGACGCACCGGGCCTCGATCAACACCTTCGCGCGGAACGGGCAGTTCCCGAGCGATCATCTGCCGGTGCAGGCGTCCCTGAGCCTGGGATGAGCCGAGGCCCCCGCGACCGCGCCCAAGAAGCGGTCACGGGGGCCTCGTACGCCCGAGAGCGGGATCAGCCCTTGCGGGTCTTGATCTCCTCGGTGAGCTGCGGCACGACGTCGAAGAGGTCGCCGACCACGCCGTAGTCGACCAGGTCGAAGATCGGGGCCTCGGCGTCCTTGTTGACCGCCACGATCGTCTTGGAGGTCTGCATGCCGGCCCGGTGCTGGATGGCGCCGGAGATGCCGGAGGCGATGTACAGCTGCGGGGAGACGGACTTGCCTGTCTGGCCGACCTGGTTGGTGTGCGGGTACCAGCCGGCGTCCACCGCCGCGCGGGAGGCGCCGACGGCCGCGCCGAGGGAGTCGGCGAGGGCCTCGATGAGTCCGAAGTTCTCCGCGCCGTTCACACCACGGCCGCCGGAGACCACGATCGCGGCCTCGGTCAGCTCCGGACGGCCCGTCGACTCACGGGGCGTACGGGCGGTGACCTTGGTGCCGGTGGCCTTCTCGGAGAAGGACACCGCCAGGGCCTCGACCGCGGCGTTGGCCGGGGCGGCCTCCACTGCGGCCGAGTTCGGCTTGACCGTGATGACCGGGGTGCCCTTGGAGACCCGGGACTTGGTGGTGAAGGCGGCGGCGAACACCGACTGGGTGGCCACCGGACCGGAGTCGCCGGCCTCCAGGTCGACGGCGTCGGTGATGATGCCGGAGCCGATGCGCAGCGCGAGGCGGGCGGCGATCTCCTTGCCCTCGGCGGAGGACGGGACCAGCACGGCGGCCGGGGAGACGGCCTCGTACGCGGCCTGCAGGGCGTCGACCTTCGGCACGACCAGGTAGTCGGCGTACTCGGCGGCGTCGTGGGTGAGGACCTTGACCGCGCCGTGCTCGGCGAGGGTGTCGGCGGTGTCGGCGGCGCCGTTGCCCAGCGCGACGGCGACCGGCTCGCCGATGCGGCGGGCCAGCGTCAGCAGCTCCAGGGTGGGCTTGCGGACGGCACCGTCCACGTGGTCGACGTAGACGAGAACTTCAGCCATGGGATTGCTCTCCTGCTTACGAAAGTTGAGGGGCGGTCAGCGAAGTCGAGCTCAGATGAACTTCTGGCTCGCGAGGAACTCAGCGAGCTGCTTGCCGCCCTCGCCCTCGTCCTTGACGATCGTGCCGGCCGTGCGGGCCGGGCGCTCCGCCGCGGAGTCCACGACCGTGTAGGAGCCCTCCAGGCCGACCTCCTCGGCCTCCAGGTCCAGATCCGACAGGTCCCAGGACTGAACCGGCTTCTTCTTGGCCGCCATGATGCCCTTGAAGGACGGGTAGCGCGCCTCGCCCGACTGGTCGGTGACCGACACGACCGCCGGGAGGGAGGCCTCCAGCTGCTCCGAGGCGGCGTCGCCGTCGCGACGGCCCTTGACGGTGCCGTCCTCGACCGAGACCTCGGACAGCAAAGTGACCTGCGGTACACCCAGGCGCTCCGCGAGCAGGGCGGGTACGACGCCCATGGTGCCGTCGGTGGACGCCATGCCGGAGATCACCAGGTCGTAACCGGCCTTCTCGATCGCCTTGGCCAGCACCAGCGAGGTGCCGATGGCGTCGGTGCCGTGCAGGTCGTCGTCCTCGACGTGGACGGCCTTGTCGGCGCCCATGGACAGCGCCTTGCGCAGCGCGTCCTTGGCGTCCTCCGGGCCCACCGTCAAGACGGTGATCTCCACGTCGTCGTCGGAGTTCTCGGAGATCTGCAGCGCCTGCTCGACCGCGTACTCGTCGAGCTCGGAGAGCAGACCGTCCACGTCGTCCCGGTCGACGGTCAGGTCATCGGCGAAGTGCCGGTCGCCAGTGGCGTCGGGCACGTACTTCACAGTGACAACGATCCTCAAGCTCACGCCGGCTCTCCTACTGCATCGACATTTCTCTGCTGCCTCTTGCAGGCAGCATAGGCGCCCCAAGCGGCCGATCCCGGTCGGGGCGACCCGCGCTCCGAACGAAATATTACTCGCCAGTACACCCAGTTCATTCCCGCTAAGCAAGCGCTTTGAACTGTGACCTTTGCAACGCAGCGTAATCGGAACTCGACGGCTTCGCACTCGACGACTTCGACGGCTTCGGCGACGTCACAGAAGACGGGCGAGCCGATCAGTCCCGCAGGCCGTGGAACCGTCCCTGGTGGTAGAGGAGCGGGCGGCCCGGGCCGGTGGGGTCGCCGAGGACGACCTCGGCCACCACGATGCGGTGGTCGCCGGCCGGTACGCGTGCGGCGATCCGGCACACCAACCACGCTTGGACGTCGTCGAGGACGGGGACGCTTTCGGGGCCCTCGTGCCAGGAGGTCGACGGGCCGAAGCGGTCGGCGCCGCTGCGGGCGAAGGTGGCGGCCAGGTCCTGCTGGTGCTCGCCGAGTATGTGCACGCCGACGTGGTCGGCCTTGGATATCGCCGGCCAGCTGGAGGCACCCGTGCCGATACCGAAGGAGAGGAGCGGGGGTTCGGCGGAGACCGAGGTGAGGGAGGTGGCGGTGAAGCCGACCGGGCCGGCGTCGCCGCGCGCGGTGATCACGGCGACTCCCGCCGCGTGCCGTCGGAAGACGGAGCGCAGGAGGTCGGGAGAGGCGAGCCGCGGGGTGCCGAGGCCGGACGTGGCCGTCATGAAGTGGTCCTTCTGCGAGGAATGGCGATCGGGTCCGTGGCTGCTCAACAGCCCGGACAGCGCGCGCTCGCGGTACGGGCCAGGTCGACGTGGACCCGTCCGAGGAGAAGGAGTTCCGAAGGCATACGGTCAGGCTGACGATAGGTGGTGCGCACAGTCAAGTACGTCCCGGCATATGGGAGATGCCTCACGCCCGCACCACCGCCCTCACGTCGGCACACGCCGCCCTCACACGGCCTCCCCCAGCGCGGCGATCACGTCGGCCCTGCGCGGCTGGCCGGTGGCACGCCGTACGACCCGGCCGTCGGCATCCAGGACCAGCACGGTCGGGGTCTTGAGGATGTCGAGTGCGCGGACGAGGTCGAGGTGGTCCTCGGCGTCGATCTCCACATAGGTCACGCCCGGGACCATGTCGGCCACCTCGCCGAGGACCCGTCGGGTCGCCCGGCAGGGGGCACAGAAGGCGCTGGAGAACTGGACGAGCGTGGCGCGCTCACCGAGCGGCCCGCCCAGTTCGGCCGCGCCGAGCCGCTTTCCGTCGTCGCGCCCGCGCACCCGTACCCTCCCGCTCCGCCGTCGATGCAGCACTCCGTAGGCGCTCGCCAGCGCGAGCACCGCCACGCACACCACGAGTCCGGTCATCTTCTGCACAAGCATTCACGAGACCGCAAAGATTCCCGGCCCCCCGAACCCCCTCCGGTGCGGAATGCTTGGTTCCCATGAACCCCATGGACATCGATGTGAGGGGGCCGCGCTTCGGTGCGGCCGTGACGACCGTCGTGCTGGCGGTCGTGCTGATCACGGGCAGCGCCTGGCTGCTGGCCTGGCAGACGCTGGCGTTCGCGACGGGGGCGGCGGGCGGGGTGGGCCGTTCGCCGTACGGCTGGCTGTTCCGCAAGGCGCTGCGGCCGCGGATCGGGCCGCCGACCGAGTTCGAGGCGCCGGAACCACCGCGGTTCGCGCAGGCGGTGGGGCTGGTCTTCGCCGGCGTCGGGCTCGTCGGTTACACGCTCGGGCCGGACTGGCTGGGACTCGCCGCCACCGGTGCCGCGCTCGCGGCCGCCTTCCTGAACGCGGCGTTCGGGTACTGCCTGGGGTGCGAGATGTACCTGCTTGTACGGCGGGCAACGGTACGCGCGCAGTAAGGGCGCCTTAAAACCGCGAGGTGGGTCATGGGGGTGGACGTGACGAGAATCTCGCTGTCGACGGGCACCAGGACTGGCTACCCGTCCGTTCTTCGGGCACGATCTGCGAGATGCCGTAAACCTACGGCCGCGTAACTTTCCGCCTGGAGCTTCCCTTCCCAGGCAGAGAAGGAAGGGCCCACACCGTCCATGGCAGAGCTTGTCTACCGTCCCGTCGTTGGTCTCGCCCAGGTGTTGTTCAAGGCGTGGGACCTCAAGATCGACTGTAAGGGTTCGGAGAACATCCCCCGCTCGGGCGGTGCCGTGCTGGTGAGCAACCACATCAGCTACCTGGACTTCGTCTTCAACGGACTGGCGGCGCTCCCGCAGAAACGTCTCGTTCGTTTCATGGCGAAGGAGTCCGTCTTCCGCCACAAGATCTCCGGCCCGCTGATGCGAGGGATGAAGCACATCCCGGTCGACCGCAAGCAGGGCGAGGCCGCGTACGCGCACGCGCTGGACTCGCTGCGGTCCGGCGAGATCATCGGGGTCTTCCCGGAGGCCACGATCTCGCCATCGTTCACGCTGAAGACCTTCAAGTCGGGTGCCGCGCGCCTGGCCCAGGAGGCGGGCGTTCCGCTGATCCCGATGGCGGTGTGGGGTACGCAGCGGCTGTGGACCAAGGGCCACCCGCGCAACTTCAAGCGCAGCCACACCCCGATCACCATCCGGGTCGGGGAGGCGCTCGAGGCCTCCCGCGACAAGTACGCGGGCGCCATCACCCGGCAGCTGCGCGAGCGCGTCCAGGAGCTGCTGGAGGCCGCTCAGCGGGCCTACCCGGTGCGCCCCAGGGACGCGAACGACACCTGGTGGATGCCGGCGCACCTCGGCGGCACCGCGCCGACACCGGAAGAGGTCCGCGCGGCCGAGGCACGCTGACACGACACCGCACCCCGGGGGCCGTACGACAGCCGACCGCTGAAACCGGTCGGCTGTGCGGCGGCGTGGGTCAGGACACGGCGGACCCGACCGTGATCCGCGCCCCCGGGCTGAACTTCTCCAGCAGTTCGGCGAGTTCGGCGGCCGCCGCCTCGACGTCCGCGACCGGCATCGGTGCCAGGCCCTCCAGCAGGAAGATCCCGGAGACGGTCTCCTCGGTGAGTCGGGTGCGCGGGCCCTGGCGCCAGTTCCAGCGGCGGCAGGTGACGCCCGCCTCGTCGCGCCACACGACCTCGCCGGCGTCGGGGTGTTCGACGACCTCCTCACCGTCGGCGACCGTCGGGAAGTCCTCGTCGCCGGTGGCGCGCACCAGCCGCATCCCGCCCTGGATGCGGTCGATGTCCTCGCCGCCGACGGGGATGAGGTGGGCGACGCTGATGGCGTTGTAGAGGTCGACGAGCAGGTTGATCCGAGGCAGTCCCGCCTCCGACAAGGCCCTTTTCGCCAGCGCCTCGGCCGAGTTGCGGGTGCGCGACGGTTTCGACCCGAACGCCGTGTAGACCTCGCGCCAGGCTGCCATGTGCGGGTCCTCGTGCGGGGCGCGGCCGTCCAGGCGTACGGCGAGACGGCGGGCCGCTTCGTCGAGGATGGCCGAACTGCCGTCGGTGCTGGGACCGTTGACGAGACCATGGGCCTCGATGGCGACGTGCGTGAAGCCGGGTGCGAGGGTGCGCACCTCGTCGGACACGGTCAGGGAGAGAGTCATCGCCTGCCTCAGAGTGCGGTGGGGAGCGTCTTCCACAGATACGGCCGGTCGGGGGCGGCTTTGAGGACGCCGAGCACCACCGGGTGTGGTTCAGCGTACAGGACCGGGTAGTCCAGCTCATTGGACTTCGCGTCCGGCATGAAGGCCAGGCGCTCCCCTTCGAGGGAGAACCGGGCGTCCACGCCCGGCTTGTTGCCCCGGGGATCCTGCCGATGCCAGGCCCCGTTGAACCGTACGGCGACCAGACCGTGGACCACTTCCAACTTCTGGTAGCACAGCGCGGTCGGGATGTCCTCGACCCGGAGCAGCGCGGCGAGGGCATGTGCCTTGGCGTAGCAGATGCCGGTGCCCTGCTTCAGGACGTCGGAGGCGCGCCAGGTGACACGCGGATCGCCCGAGTCCTGGGAGTGCGGGATGGCGTCACGGACGAACTCGAACGCCGCTCGCGCATACTCATACGAATCCACCACTCCCTCGGCCAGCTTGGCGGCCGTCTCCCGGACAAGCGGATGGTGGTGGTCGATCGCCTCATCAGCGGCCAAATAGGCAGAGAGGTCAGCGGTTTCCTGGATCAGCTGCATGCCCGTAGAGCATAGGTATGGGACCGGGCGAACGTCAATGGATTTTCGATCACACGTATATCTATGCAACTCGTCGCTCGGCGGACGAAGAACGGCCGAACACCGCCGCAACCCGATGCCCCGGCACAACCCTTCCTCCGTACCGCGGGTCTGGCCACGGACAGACCGCAGATCATGCACAAGGGGGAAGACATGAAAGACCCACAGACCAGGCCGGCGCGACCCGCGAGACACCGACTGCTCGGAGCCGCACTCGCCGGTTGCGCCTTTGCGGCGGTCGGGGCCGGGCCCGTGCAGGCCGTGTCCCACCAGCTGTGGATCAGCGCGCCGTACGAGACGGTGCTGCCCGGGGCGGACGCGGACGGCAGCGCGCGTGAGCGCACCTTCGCGGTGGGGGTCAGCCGCGACAACGCCGACGACAGCGTGCCGGCCGGCCAACTGACCGTGGACGCGAGCGAGATCGGCTCCTTCGCGCGGGTGTCGTGGCCCGCCAACTGCGTGCCCGAGTCGGCGGTCAAGGCGGTGTGCGCCTTCCCTGAGATGCCGGTCGGGACAGACGGCGTGCGGGCCGCCGAGTTCGGGGTCCGCGCGCTGCCGGGCGCGGACCCCGACGCGTCGGGGTACGTGCGCTACACGGCCACCGCCGGGGAGGCTACGTCGCATCCGCAGGAGACCCGGGTCACCGTGGGCAACGGCCCGGACCTGGGGCTCAGCGAGGCCGACGACCAACGGGGTCTCAAGCCGGGCACGGACACCCGCGTACGGGCGAGCGTCTCCAACAGCGGCAACCGCATCGCGGAGCGTACGCTGCTGTGGCTCAACGCCTCGTACGGGCTGCGCTTCATGGAGCGGCATTCCAACTGCGAGTACCACGAGCGCGCCACCGGTACGTCCGCGCTGTGCGTGCTGGACGAGCCCGTGGCGCCGGGGCAACAGTACGCGCTGGAGACGGAGCTCGGCGTCGGGCGGAAGGCGCTGTACGAGCGGTTCGACCACTCCGTCCAGCCCTACTCGGACGAGGCGCTGGAAGCCGCCCGCGGCAGCGCGACGTACACCAAGGGCACCGGGCCCGAGCTGAACCTGCGCCCCGTGGCAGCGGCACGGGGCGCGGCCGAGGACCCCGACCTCGACATGTCGGACAACTACCGGACGGTCATCCTCGAGGCCAGGAACACCGCCGACCTGAAGCTCACCGGCAGCAAGGTGCTCGGGGCCGCCGGTGACACCGTGACCGCCCGGATGACCGTGTACAACCGCGGCCCGGCGTGGGTGGCGTCGCTGGGCGCGGGCGCGGCCGTGGCCACGGTGCGGTTCCAGGCGCCGGAGGGCACCACGGTCGTCGGCCTGCCGGAGGACGACTGCTGGACGCTGCCGCCGTCCCCGGAGGGCCAGCCCGCCACGACGTACTTCTGCGCGACGCCGATCTGGCTGCACGACAAGGCGTCCCACACCATGGAGGTCCAGTTGCGGATCGACCGGGTGGTGCGCGGGGCACGCGCCGCCATCGCCACCGTCAACGACCACCCGGAGCTGGACATCCGGAAGTTCGACCCGAACCTGCGCAACAACAGCGCGGCGATCGTCGTCAACGGCTGAACACCACGCAGGGCCTGTCCGCCGGGCAGGCCCTAGCGGGCCATCTCCTCCTTCAGCGCCGCCACGAACATGTCCACGTCCTCCTCCGTCGTGTCGAACGCGCACATCCAGCGCACGTCGCCCGCCGCCTCGTCCCAGAAGTAGAAGCGGAACCGCTGCTGCAGGCGCTCGCTCACGTCGTGCGGGAGGCGTGCGAAGACCGCGTTGGCCTGCACGGGGTAGAGGATCTTCACTCCGTGCACGGCCCGCACCCCTTCCGCGAGCCGCTGGGCCATCTCGTTGGAGTGGCGGGCGTTGCGCAGCCACAGGTCCCTGGCGAGCAGGGCCTCCAACTGCACCGACACGAAGCGCATCTTGGAGGCGAGCTGCATGGACAGCTTGCGCAGGTGCTTCATGTGGCTGACGGCGTCCTGGTCGATGACGACGACCGCCTCGCCGAACAGCGCGCCGTTCTTCGTGCCACCCAGGGAGAGGATGTCGACGCCCACGGCGTTGGTGAACGTCCGCATCGGCACATTCAGAAAGGCCGCCGCGTTGGCTATGCGGGAGCCGTCCAGGTGCACCTTCATGCCGCGGGCGTGGGCGTGGTCGCAGATCGCGCGGATCTCGTCCGGCGTGTAGACCGTGCCCAGTTCGGTGGCCTGGGTGATCGAGACGACCTGCGGCATCGCGCGGTGCTCGTCCTCCCAGCCGTGCGCCTGCCGGTCGATCAGCTCGGGCGTGAGCTTGCCGTCGGGCGTGGGCACTGTGAGCAGCTTCAGGCCGCCCATGCGCTCGGGGGCGCCGCCCTCGTCGGCGTGGATGTGCGCGGTCTCGGCGCAGATCACCGCGCCCCAGCGGTCGGTGACCGCCTGGAGGGCGACGACGTTGGCGCCGGTGCCGTTGAAGACCGGGAACGCCTCGGCCGTGGCGCCGAAGTGGCTGCGGACGATCCGCTGGAGGTTCTCGGTGTAGACGTCCTCGCCGTACGCGACCTGGTGCCCGCCGTTGGCCAGGGCCAGGGCGGCGAGCACCTCCGGGTGGGCCCCGGCGTAGTTGTCGCTGGCGAAACCGCGAACCTCCGGGTCGTGATGGCGACGCGCGTCGGTCTTCGGCGGGTTCACGGCTTCTCGGTCAGCCACAGACGTTTTCCGTTCACTTCGGCGGCGGGCTTCTCCCAGATTCCGACGATCTTCTCGGCCAGGTCCTCGACGTCGGTGAAGCCCGCGAACTTCGCGTTGGGGCGCTCGGCGCGCATGGCCTCGTGCACCAGTGCCTTCACCACCAGGATCGCAGCCGCCGACGTCGGCCCCTCGGCGCCCCCGGCCTTGCGGAAGTAGTCGGCCATGGCCAGCGTCCACGCCTCGGCGGCGGCCTTGGCGGCGGCATAGGCGGCGTTGCCCGCGGTGGGCCTGCTCGCGCCCGCGGCGCTGATCAGGACGTACCGGCCGCGGTCGCTGCGCTGGAGCCCCTCGTGGAAGGCGAGGGAGGTGTGCTGGACGGTGCGGACGAGCAACATCTCCAGGAAGTCCCAGTCGTCCAGGCTCGTCCTGGTGAAGGTCTCGCTGCCGCGCCAGCCGCCGACGAGGTGGACCAGCCCGTCGACACGGCCGAAGTCCTTCTCGACGCGAATGGCCCACTCGCGGGTCGCCTTCAGGTCGAGCAGGTCGACCGTGTCACCCGTGACGGTCGCGCCGCCGTGCGCGTAGCTCGCCGCGTCCACGGCTTCGGCCAGGCGCTCGGGGTCGTTGTCCGAGCCGATGACGGTCGCGCCCGCCTCGGCGAGCCGGAGCAGTGTCGCCCGCCCGGCGGGTCCGCCCGCGCCGGCCACCGCGATCACCGCACCGCTGAGAGCCCCATTCCCCATGATCTTCGCCTCCTGAGCAGTGTCCGTGTCCATGGTGTGCCGCGGGGGCGCACCGGTAGCGCGGTCGCTCACGCGGCGACCCGCTCGGCGCCGTCCGCCGTGATGCCCTTGGTGGAGGCGATCACGTTCTTGAGCTTCTTGGACAGTGCCTCATAGAACATGCTCAGCGGAAACTCGTCCGGAAGCACGTCATCGACGAGTTTCCGCGGCGGCAGGCTCAGGTCCAGGGCGTCGGGGCCCTTGGCCCACTTGGAGCCCGGGTGCGGGGCGAGGTAGGTGGCGACCAGCTCGTACCCGGCGAACCAGTGGACGAGCTTGGGGCGGTCGATGCCCTCGCGGTAGAGCTTCTCGATCTCCGCGCACAGCTGGTTGGTGACCTGCGGGGCGCGCTGCCAGTCGATGGACAGCTTGTTGTCGGTCCAGCGGACGACGTCGTGCTTGTGCAGGTAGGCGAAGAGAAGCTGGCCGCCCAGGCCGTCGTAGTTGCGCACGCGCTCGCCGGTGACCGGGAAGCGGAACATGCGGTCGAACAGCACGGCGTACTGCACGTCACGGGCCTGCGGGACGCCGTCCGCCTCCAGCTTCACGGCCTCCTTGAAGGCGGTGAGGTCGCAGCGCAGCTCCTCCAGGCCGTACATCCAGAACGGCTGGCGCTGTTTGATCATGAACGGGTCGAACGGCAGGTCGCCGTGGCTGTGGGTGCGGTCGTGGACCATGTCCCACAGCACGAACGCCTCCTCGCAGCGCTTGTGGTCGTCGACCATGGCGGCGACGTCCGCGGGCAGGTCCAGGCCCAGGATGTCGACGGCGGCCGCGGTGACGCGGCGGAAGCGGGCGGCCTCGCGGTCGCAGAAGATGCCGCCCCAGCTGAACCGCTCGGGGGCCTCGCGCACGGCGATGGTCTCGGGGAAGAGCACGGCGGAGTTGGTGTCGTAGCCGGCCGTGAAGTCCTCGAAGGTGATGCCGCAGAACAGCGGGTTGTCGTAGCGGGTGCGCTCCAGTTCGGCCAGCCAGTCCGGCCAGACCATGCGCAGCACGACCGCTTCGAGGTTGCGGTCCGGGTTGCCGTTCTGCGTGTACATCGGGAAGACGACCAGGTGCTGGAGGCCGTCCGCGCGGTGTGCGGCGGGCTGGAAGGCCAGCAGCGAGTCGAGGAAGTCGGGCACCTTGAAGCCGCCGTCGGCCCAGTGGCGCAGGTCCTTCACGAGGGCCGCGTGGTAGTCGGCGTCGTGCGGGAGCAGCGGGGACAGCTCCTCGACCGCGTGGACGACACGCCGTACGGCGAGTTCGACGTCCGCGGGTTCCGGGGCGCCCTCGGCCTCGAAGTCGATCGATCCGTCCTTGGACTGCCATGGCCGGATCTGCTCCACGGCATCCTTGAGCACCGGCCACGCCGGGTGCTCGACCACCCGAGTCGCGGGAGGAACCTGCTCCTCCGAAGCCGTCTGCACAAGAATTTCCGTCATGTCCCATCCTCCACTGGAGAACCTCGCGTAAGGAGACCGTATACACACGCGGTTTCTCCCAGCAAGCGGAGACTCGGGAAATTATCCTGCACACCCCTGGTCTACACAGAATATTTTCCTGCCTGATACCGCGATGGCAACTGCTTCCGCTCCACACACCCGCTCCCGGCGCAGGCTCGGGTCCAACACGGGGCAGGGCCGTTAGGCTGCGAATCTGCCCGCGTGGCCGCCCCCCTGCGGCCCGCGCGAGCCTCCGAGTCGCCGTCGACGGAAGCGAGTTGAACCTTGAACTTCCTTACCATCGGTCACCGCGGAGTCATGGGTGTCGAACCCGAGAACACCCTCCGTTCCTTCGTCGCGGCCGAACAGGCCGGCCTCGACGTACTCGAACTCGATCTGCATCTGAGCAAGGACGACGCCCTGGTCGTCATGCACGACACCCACGTGGACCGCACGACGGACGGCAGCGGCCCGATCGCCGAGCTGACCCTCGCCGAGCTGCGTGCCCTGGACGCAGGCCGCGGGGAGAACGTTCCGGTGTTCGAGGAGGTCCTGGACGCCGTGCGGTCGCCTTTGCAGGCCGAGATCAAGGACGTTGCCGCGGCGCGTGCGCTGGCCGAGGTGATGCACGAGCGAGACCTGGTCTCGCGGGTCGAGGTGTCCTCGTTCCACGACGAGGCGATCGCCGAGATCGCCCGGCTGGTGCCGGGTGTACGGACCGCGCTCATCGGCAGCCGCTACGGCACCGACATCGTGGACCGCGCGGTGGAGGCCGGTGCCGCGACCGTCTGCCTGAACATCCGCCGGCTCACCCTGGAGGTCGTGGAGCACGCGCGGAAGGCCGACCTGAAGATCATCGGCTGGGTGGTGAACACGCAGGACCACCTGCGACTCGTACGCGCCCTGGAGCTGGACGGCGCGACCACCGACTACCCGGAGATCAAGCGCACCGGCCGCTTCACGGCGTAAGGATCGGCTGACCGCCGTAACGATTATGCGAGCTCCTTGACCAGCAGCTCGAACTGCAGGTCGTCGCGCTGCGGGATGCCGAAGCGCTCGTCGCCGTACGGGAAGGGGGTCATCCGACCCGTACGGCGGTAGCCGCGGCGCTCGTACCAGGCGATGAGGTCGTTCCGTACGGAGATCACGGTCATGTGCATCTCCTGAGCGTCCCAGGTCTCGCGGGCCGTGCGCTCCGCCTCCGTGATGATCACCTTGCCGAGGCCCCCGCCCTGCTGCTCGGGGCTGACCGCGAACATCCCGAAGTAGGCGTGGTCACCGCGGTGTTCGAGCTGGCAACAGGCGACGATCCGCCCGTCGCGCTCGACCGTGAGCAGCCGGCTGTCGGGCGACTTGATGACGGCCAGCACGCCCTCGGGGTCGGTCCGCTGCCCTTCGAGGATGTCCGCCTCGGTGGTCCACCCGGTGCGGCTGGAGTCCCCTCGGTACGCCGACTCGATCAGCGCGACCAGCGCGTCCACGTCGGCCTCGGTGGCATCACGGAAGGTCAGTCCGGTGGCGGTTCCGGTGGCGGTTCCGGTGGCGGTTCCGGTGGCGGCGGTGTCCATGACTCGGATCTCCGGTTGCTCGGCGCGGCTCAGGCATCGAAGAGAGTAACCCCGCCACTAGGCTCCGGGTGCATGGTGCACGTACTGAGTGGCCGAACGCTGCTGCGGCCCACCGATCCGGAACGGTCCCGTGTCTTCTACGGCGAGCAGCTGGGCCTCGCCGTCTACCGCGAGTTCGGCACGGGGGCGGAGCGCGGCACCGTCTACTTCCTCGGTGGCGGCTTCCTGGAGGTCTCCGGGCGGTCCGACACTCCCCCGTCCCCGGCCGTGCGGTTGTGGCTCCAGGTCGAGGACGTGGCCGCGGCGCACGACGAACTGCGGGGCAAGGGCGTCGAGATCGTCCGGCCGCCGGTGAAGGAGCCGTGGGGGCTGGTCGAGATGTGGATCGCGGATCCGGACGGCACGCCGATCGTGCTGGTGGAGGTGCCTGCGGACCATCCGCTGCGCTACCGGCCCGGTGTCTGAGGTCAGCCGGGCCGGTGCTCCCAGCGGCGGTCGGTGCGGGTCAGTTCGCGGAAGCCCGCCGAGGTCAGGTGGCCGATCATCGTGCGGTCGGTGGCCGGTTCGTAGGCCAGGAGCCGGTCCACGCCGCACAGGCGCAGCCAGTCGGCGGCCTGGCCGAGGAGCCAGTGCTCCAGGCCCTGGCCGTACTGCTCCGGGTCGATGTGCAGGTTGCCGATGTCGGCGAGGCCCGCGGCGCGGGTGTGGCGTTCGGGGCGGGCGAGGGAGGTGTCGACCTCTATGAAGCCCAAGGTGCGGCCGTCTGCGTACGCCGTGAAACGGGTGCCGCACTCCCCCAGCGTGCGCTCGACGGTGACGCCCGCCCGGGGCTCGCAGGGCGGCAGGTCGGCCACCCGCGCGATCAGGATCACCTCGGTGTCCCCGGTGTGCCGGAAACCCGCGCGTTCGAAGACGGCGCGGATGTGCGGCCAGTTGCGGGGCAGGCCGTAGACGACGGGGGCGGGCACGTCGGCACTGGCGTACCGGGCGCGGACGTTCCAGCGGGCGAGCCGGGCCAGGCAGGCGGACATCAGCAGGTCGGCGGCCTCGTCGGAGTCCGGCCAGAAGGAGGCCGGCGGCTGCCGGACGAACCAGTCGATCTCACCGATGTCCCGGTAGCACTCGCCGACGTCGGCGTCGGCGCGGTAGCGCAGCAGATGGGCCGCCGCCACCACGGAGCCGCGCTGCACGGCGACGAGAGTGACCCGCTCGCTCACCCACGGGTCGGTGAAGGACTCGCCGGGCTGTCGCTCCATGTCGCTGAGAACCGTGTTCACCGAGACGGAGACGCCGGGGACGACGGCGGCGACGTGGGCGTTGATCAGGTCGGTGAGCTGGTCACGGTCGTCGCGGCGGAAGGGGCGCACCTCGATCGCGGACATGCGGGACCTCCGGGCAGGGCGGTGGGCGGGAGGCCGCGACGGGTGCGGTACGGGGTCGAGCGTACGTCGGTGTACGGCGCCGGCTCCAGTGAATTTCGCCGGATGGCCGGTGGCCGGGGAGGGGCTTAGCGTGCTGGAAGGGGCTTCTCAGCGGAAGGAACGCCATGAAGCTCGACAAGCCGGTGACCGGCGGGCCCTGCTGGGCCGAGCTCGGGACCAGTGACCTGGCGGGTGCCAAGCGATTCTACGAGGAGTTGTTCGGCTGGCGTGCCGAGACGGATCCCCGCCAGGAGGCGGGTGGCTACACGTTCGCGCACCTCGGGGACGCGCCGGTCGCCGCGCTGAGCCCGCTGTACCAGGAGGGGCAGCCCGTCGCGTGGAGCGTGTCGTTCGCCGCGCCGGACGTGGACGCCACCACGGCGCGGGTTGCGGAGGCCGGCGGGAGCGTCCTGGTGGGCCCGATGGACGTCTTCGACCTGGGCCGCTTCGCCGTGGTCCGCGATCCGACCGGCGCCGCCTTCCACCTGTGGCAGGCACGGGCCTTCCCGGGCGCCGGGCTGCTCAACGCGCCCGGCTCGCTGGGCTGGGTGGAGCTGCTGACCCGCGCCCCCGAGCGGGCCGTCGACTTCTACACGACGGTGTTCGGCTGGAGCGTCAACGCCTCGGAGCACTACACCCAGTGGCGCATCGACGGCGCGGACTTCGGCGGCATGGTGACGATGGACGACAAGTTCCCCCACGAGGTGCCGGCGCACTGGCTGCCGTACTTCGCGGTGGAGGACGTGGACGCGACCTCGGCCAGGGCGACGCAGGCGGGCGGCGCCATCCTCATGGAACCCACCGCCGTGCCGGACGGACCGCGGATCGCCGTGCTGCGGGATCCGCAGGCGGCGATGTTCGGTGTGTACCGGGCGGCCGACGAGGGCTGAGCGAGGGAGAAAACCGGGGGCGGGCGGCCGTCCGAGCCGGGTAGCGTGCGGCGCGTGCGTTGACCTTCAGGGCGGCGGCGCAGCGGCCGCCGCGGACGGAACGACCACCCTCCCGCCGGCGTGGCGGCGAGGGCGGTCGGTGTTCTCATCCCGTCGCACCCTGGAGATCACACGTGAGTCACGAACTCCCCTTGTCCTACGACGCGTTCCTCGCCCGCGCCGCCGACGACCCGGCCGTCGTCGGTCTCGTCCTGAAGGGCTCCCAAGCCCACGACGGCATGGCCACGGAACACTCCGACCACGACCTGTACGTCGTCCTCGCCGACGACACGGTGAGCGACCTCACCCGTCTTGACGGCCACCGCTCCGCGCGGCTCGACCTCGTCGTCACCACGGTCGAGGACTTCCGCCGGCTCGGCGGCTGGGAACGGTATGCCCTCGCCCGGGCTCGGGTCCTGCTCGACCGGCTCGACGGCGGGATCGCCGAGATCGTCGCCACCAAGGGACACCTGGGCGAGGAAGAGGCGTTCAGGGCCGCGGCCGGCTGCCTGGACGCCTACGCCAACTCGCTCTACCGGTCGGTCAAGAACGCCCGGGACGGCCATCCGCTCGCCGCCCGGCTGGACGCGGCCGACAGCATGTCGTCCCTGTTGGACCTGCTCTTCGCCCTCGATCGCCGTCCGCGGCCGTACAACAAGTACCTGGAGTGGGAGCTGGAACGGTTTCCCTTGCCTGGATGGGAGACGGACGCGCTGCTGGAGGTGGTCGGCCGGATCGCGGGCACCGGCGAGGTGGCTGTGCAGCGGCGGCTCTTCGCCCGGGTCGAGGACGCGGCACGACGGGCCGGGCACGGCCCCACGCTGGATGCGTGGGGCGAGGATCTGGACCTCATGCGGCCGAGGTGCCCGGGAACAGCGGCGTCACGGTGACTTGGTCGATGACCGGGGCGTGAGCGGAACGCCGGCCGTGCTCGTCGCCGGTGTCGCCGTCGAAGCCGGGGAGGAGGTCGGCGGTGAAGGTGACCGTGTTGACGCCTTGTCGCAGCGTGACGGGGATCGAGAGGTTCCAGAAGTTGTTGAAGTGGAAGGTCGTGGGGAACAGCACACGCCGCGGGTCGGCCGCGTTGACGGAGACGTCCGCGTGGCGGCAGACCGGGTCCGGGTTGTAGTGGGTGGCGGGCGCCTGCTCGCCGCTCGCGTAGCGGATCGTCAGCGCGTGGCGTCCGGCGCGCTCCGCCGTCACGGTCAGCGTGAGCGCGTTGTCGGTCCCGCCGCCGATGCCGTCCACCGCCTTGCCGCCGGTGGCGTACGAGTATCCGGTCACCTTCGCGGTGCCGGTCAGGACGCCTTCCTCGGCCGGGTACGCGGTGGTGGGCAGCAGCCCGCGGGACGGGCCGACGCGCAGCCGGTCCACCACCAGGCACTCCGAAGTGCCGGTGACCGTGAGCTTGTTGATCCCTCCGTTCAGGAACAGCGGGACGGTTCCCCGCTCCACGCGTCCGGCCTCCTCGCCGTTGACCGTCAGCAGGCCCTCCCCGGGTCCGAGCACGTCGACGGTCACGCTCGCCTCGCCCCCGTCGGCCGCGTGCACCCAGAAGGTGACCGTGCCGCCCTTCGGCAGCACGGCTGCGCCGGGCCCCGACGCGCCGAGATGCGCGTGGCTGACGACCGCGCCGCCGCCGAGAGACGCGTACTCGGCCTCGTACAGCGCGGTGTCGTCGTCGGGGCGCAGGGCGAGGTCCAGCTTGTCGATGACCGCCTCGCCCTTCGTGACGCCGAGGTCCGGGTCCTGTGCGGCGAGGGTGATCCGGTGCCGGCCGGCGGTCAGCTCGACCCGCGTGTCCGTGTGGCCCCACACCGCCCACTTGTAGCCGAGCGGCAGCCGCAGCTCTCGCGGGTCCTCGCCGTCGACGCGCAGGAAGACGTTGGTGGGGCCCTGCTCGCGCACCGGCTCGGCGAGGTTGTAGGAGTTGGCGAACACGCTGATGTCGTACGTCCCGTCCTGCGGGACCTCGACGTCGAAGGTGAGGACGCCGTCGGAACCGGTGCGCAGACCGCCCACGTGGTAGCCGCCGGAGGTGGCGAACCTGTCCACTGCGGACGGGGATCCCTCGGGCCCGTTCTTCGAGTAGCCGCCGCCGGTGTACGTGGCGTCCTCGGCCTCGTACGTCCATCTCCCGCCGACCGAGGGCGGCAGGGACACGGCTCCGTTGCCGCCCGGCGACAGGATGACCTGGTAGGCGGACATCGCGTCGAGATCGCTCACCGGAAGCGTCACCCGGCCGTCCACGACCGGCAGTTCACCGTCGTGCAGGCGCAACGGCCGGGCACAGGCGCCCACTTGCCCGGTCCACGGGATCTCCTGGAGCCGTATGTGCACGGCCGAACCGAAGACGTCCGGGTCCACGCCCTCGAAGACGACGTCGGCCGCCCCGCCCGCCCCGCCGAACAGGACCCGGGCCTGCCGTTTGTCCCGGTCCAGGGTGGCCAGCCCCTGCAGCGTGTACTGCACGTTGGGATGCGGCGCGACGACCCTGACCGTGTTCCCGGTCAACTGCCCGTACGCGTTGAACAGCCACCACTGCCCGTTGCCCTTGCCCGCCTCGACCGCAGAGTCGTTGAGGTTGCCGGCGATGTTCCAGTACGCGATGTCGGCGTCGACCTTGGACTCCTCGATCGCGGAGATCCACTGCACCATCTGGCCGGGTACGGACACGTGGTAATTGTGCGCGTACTCGTTGAGGTTGACGGGCAGCGGGCCGATGCCCAACTCCCGTTCCATCTCACGGTACTTGGCGACGTTCGTGCGGACCTCGGCCGGTGAGGACAGCTCGTGCCAGGTGATCACGTCGGGCAGGACGTCGTGCGCCTCGGCGAACTCCAGGAAGCCCCTGACCTCGGGGTACAGGATGCTGGTGTTGGGTCCGGCGATCCGCGCATCGGGGTCGAGGCCCTTGATCAGGCGGTAGGCGTCCTTCCAGGCCGCGAAGTAGTGCCGTGGATCGGTGCGCCAGGAGACCCCGTCGTAGCTCCACTCCCCCTCGCCGAACATGTTGCCCTCGGGCTCGTTGAAGGGGACGTACACGACGTGGGACTTGTGCGCGCCCAGCGTCAGGACCTGTTCGACCTGGCGGCGGATGATCTCCAGGAAGCCTGCGAGCCGTTCCTCGCCGGTGGTGCCGGGCCATTCGTAGGGGAAGCCGCGGTAGAAGTCGGTCAGGTAGACGTACACGTCCTTGCCGCCCGCCGCGACGAAGGACGGCAGGATCTCCAGGGCGTCGGCGCCGGGGTGCTGGACGCCGTCCTGGGCCTTGGTCGTGACCGTGCGGACGTACATGCCCTCGACCAGGGCGCGACTGGGGACACCGTCGCCGTACAGGCCGTAGAGCGTTCCGCTCGCGCCGCCGTGGAAGGGGCCGGTCTCGGTGCCGAGATCGACGACGAGCTGCTGGGGATCGGGGGCGGCGGGGGTCTCGGCTGCCACGGCATCCATCCTTCGTCCGGCATGTCGTACGCCAGTCGATGATCCGAACCGGCCCGGGTCGAACGTAAGAAGGAGGCGTCGGCCACGTCAATGGCCCGCCGGCCTCCGAAACTTCCGGTACCCGACCGCGGAGCAGTTCAGGCGCGGATCGAACATCGGTTACCCGCTGTGCTCCGTCGAGTGCTCCCCGTGTACACCCTTGCGCTCGCGTTCGCGCCGCACGGCCCGGGCATCGCATCCCTTGACCGACCGTCGAGCGGGGAGGTGGGCGTGCACGGACCGGCTTCGCCCGGCTGGCTGCTGGTGGCGTTGTGTGCGGCGACCGGGGCCTACTGTCTGCTGCGCATGCGCAGCACCGTCGAGGAGCAGCGCAGTGCGGCGGGCGGCGAGGCGCTCATGGGCTTCGGGATGGCCGCGATGGCCGTACCGGCGGCGGTGTTCACCCCGCCCTCGTGGGCCTGGCCCCTGTACGCGGTCGTCTTCGGCGTGGCCGCGCTGCACGCCCTGTGGGCGGCCAGGGCAGGCGCCCGCCATCTGCACCACCTCGTGGGTGCCTCGGCGATGGTCTACATGGCGGTGGTCATGGCCGCCTCCCCCGTCGGCCACACCGGGCACGGTGGTGCCGGGGTCCCGCTGCTGACGGGGGCGCTGCTCCTCTACTTCGCGGGGTACGTGCTGCTGTCGGGCGTACGGCTGGTCCCTGTGGCCGCCGGTGGCGGGGCCGGGGGGTGGGGCGACCGGCCGGAGCTGGCGCGGGCGTGCCGGTTGTCGATGGGGATCGCGATGGTGGCCATGCTGCTGACGCTCTGACGCCGGGACGTGGCGCGCCGTACGACGGCCTTGCTGCCGTACAAAGCCATTGCCGCCGTACGCAACCGTTGCCTGCGTCACTTTGGCCTCGCGGTCCGTACCCCTGAGCGGCACGGCGCTCATAGGGTGGCCGCATGATGCTCCCCGCGGCACTGTTGCTGCTCGGCGGCCTGACCGCCGTCGTCGCGCCCCGGCTGCTGGCCCGGGCCGACTGGGCGGATCGTGAACCGGTGCTCGCGCTGTGGGTGTGGCAGTGCGTGGTGGCGGCGGTGCTGGTGTGCTGTGCGCTGTCGATGACGCTCAGCGCGGCGGTGGCCTGGCAGGCGGTGCGCGGCCATGTGTTCGCCCCGGCGCCGCATGCCGTCGTGGAGGCCTACACCCTGGGTACGGCCGCCGGACCGTGGGCCGCGACGACCGCGGTGGCGCTGGCCTGCGGCGGGGTGTGGAGCGCGGCGATGCTGGTGCGCGAGGTGGTGCGGGCGCGTGCCCGGCGTCGGCTGCGCCGGGCCGAACTCCTCGTCCGCGCCCCGCTGTTGCCCGGCGAGGAGCCCGGCGGCGGGCTGGTGGTACTGGAGGGCGAGCGGCCCGACGCCTGGTGGCTGCCGGGTGCGGCGCCCCGGCTCGTGGTCACCACGGCCGCCCTGAGCCGGCTGAAGGGCAGGCAGCTGAACGCCCTCGTCGCCCACGAGGAGGGGCACGCCCAGGCCCGGCACGACTGGCTGCTGCACTGCTCGGCCGCGCTGGCCGGCGGCTTCCCCCAGGTGCCGGTGTTCGCCGCGTTCCGCGACGAGATGCACCGCCTGGTCGAGCTCGCCGCCGACGACATGGCCTCCCGCCGCTTCGGCCGGCTGACGACCGCGCTCGCGCTGGTCGAACTCAACGAGGACCGGGGCGTGTTCGGCCCCTGCCCGACCCCGCAGGCCCAGGTGCCGCAGCGCGTGCACCGGCTGCTCGCGCCTGCGGACCGGCTCACGACGGCACGCCGGCTGCGGCTGACGGCGGCGGCGGCGCTGGTGCCGGTGGTCCCGGTCGTGGTGGCGTTCGTACCGGGGCTGCGGGCGCTGGGGTGACGCGGGGCGGTTCCTCGGGTGGGTTCCGAGACCGTCCCAAGATCGCCCCCGACTGGCCTCCCGCCCCATCGGTCGGCGAGGATCGCAGCATGCACACCCAGTCCGTCGACTCCCCGCCCCGTCCGCCGGTCCACCGCACCGCCGCCCGTGCCGCGGGCGTCCTCGCCCTGTGCTCCGCGCTGCTGCTCGCGCTGGTCGCCGCCGAGTGGCACCCCCTGTTCACCCTGGACGGCGACATCTCCCGCACCACCCACCGCTGGGCGGTGGACGAGGGAGGCGTCACCCAGGCCTTCCGCATCCTCACCGACTGGGTGTGGGACCCGTGGACGATGCGCATCCTGTGCGCGGTCGTCGTGGTGTGGCTGGTGTGGCGGCGCTCGGCCTGGTGGACGGCCGGCTGGCTGGCGGCCGCCTGTGCGCTGGGCACCCTGGTGCAGCAGTCCCTCAAGGCCGCGGTCGACCGGCCGCGGCCGGTCTGGCCCGACCCCGTGGACTCCGCCCACTACGCCGCCTTCCCGTCGGGCCACGCCATGACGGCCACGGTCGTCTGCGGCCTCCTGCTGTGGCTGCTGCACCGCCACGGCGTCGACCGCGCCCTGTGGCGTACGGCCGTGACCGTGGCCGTGATCTCGGTCGTCGGCGTCGGCCTGACCCGCGTGTGGCTGGGCGTCCACTGGACCTCGGACGTGGTGGGCGGCTGGCTGCTGGGCGCCCTGGTGGTGACGCTGGCGGTGGCGGTCCACGAGCGGCGCCGGGCGTGAGCACGCGGACTACAGCTATGTGGGCCCGCCCGACCCGAGATCGGCCGCGGCCGGGCGCCACGGGCCACGCCGTCCGCTCCGCCACCGATCTCACCGCGTGGCGGTCCGGTCGCGAGACGGCGGAGCTCTCGGAGCCCTTCACCTTCGTCATCACCATGGACGGCCTGCTGCGGCTCGCGCCGCGCAGGAGCGAGCACGTGGCGTGCGGGGGGTGCTCAGTGGTGCGCGAGGGTGACCTCGTCTGCGTCTTCTGCGGCGGTGAACTTCCCGTGGCGTGGAACGTGGCCCCGTAAGATCACCCCATGGCTGCCGTGCTGTTCGACTTCTCGGGAACTCTCTTCCGTATCGAGTCCGCCGAGTCATGGCTGCGGGCCGTCCTGGCCGAGGCCGAACTCTCCCTCACCGAGCCCGAGATGCTGCGGACCGCGCAGGACCTGGAGCGAGTGGGCGCCCTGCCGGGCGGAACCGTTCCCGACCAGCGGATCCCCGACGAGCTCGCCGCGCTCTGGGACATCCGCGACAAGAGCGCCGAGCTGCACCGGGCCGCGTACACCGGTGTCTCCCGCCAAGTACCGCTCCCCGACCCCGCGTTGTACGACGCGCTGTACGACCGGCACATGACGCCGGCCGCGTGGGCCCCGTACCCCGACGCCTCCGAGGTGCTGCGCACGCTGCGCGAGCGCGGTATCGGGGTCGGCGTGGTCAGCAACATCGGCTGGGATCTGCGGCCGGTCTTCCGCGAGCACGGCCTCGACCCGTACATCGGCACCTACGTCCTGTCGTACGAACACGGCATCCAGAAGCCCGACCCCCGGCTGTTCGAGACCGCCTGCGCGACGCTCGGCACCGATCCGCGGGACGTGGTCATGGTCGGCGACGACCGCCGGGCGGACGGCGGCGCGGCGGTCCTGGGGTGCGGGGTGCACTTCGTGGACCACCTGCCGGTGACGCAGCGCCCGGACGGACTGCTGCCGGTGCTGGACCTGGTGGGCTGACCCGGGCGCCAAGAAAGTACCGGACCTAAGGAAAAGCAGCCCGGCCCACCACTGGTGGATGCCCGCCCGCCTCGGACGATCCCCCGCGTCGCCCGAGGCAGGACGGCAGCCCGACCAGGCCCTTCACAGGGCCGATCCGGACGAGCTGAGTATAGTTGGCTGGCAGCCAGTCAACGCAGGAGTTACAGGATGTCCCCGCGCAGCGCCTCGGTCAATGAAGAGTTGCGGCGGCGTTCCCGGGAGCGGCTTCTGCAGGCGGCCATCGAGCTGGTCAGCGAGCGCGGGTACGAGGCGACGACGCTCGGCGACATCGCGGACAGAGCGGGCTCGGCGCGCGGTCTGGTGTCGTACTACTTCCCCGGCAAACGCAGACTGGTGCAGTCCGCCGTGCACCGGCTGATGCACCGCACGCTGGAGGAGGCGCTGGAGCGCGAGCCGTGTACCGAGGACGGCCGGGAGCGGATGGCGCGGGCCATCGACGCGATCCTGGGCCTGGCCCGGGACCAGCCCGTGCTGATGCGCCAGCACATGGCCGGGATCCTGCAGGCCGAGGGGTTCGTGCAGTGCCCGGAGCAGCAGCGCCTGTCCCAGTTGCTGCGGGACACCGTCACCCGCCATGGCTCCGAGGACGTCGACGCGGACTACCCCATGCTGCGCGCCCTGCTCATGGGCTCGGTCTTCGCGGCACTGGTGCCGGGGGTGCCGATGCCCCTTCCGGTACTGCGGGCGGAGTTGTTCAAGCGGTACCGGCTCGACTGGGAGCTGGGTGTCCCGCCGGACGCCGGGTCGGCGTCCGGCGGGACATGTGACACGGATCTGTCACGGTTCTTCGCGACCGGGGACGCACCGAAGTGCGGCCCCGACGGCCAGATCGACCAGGCCGATCAGTTGAAGTAGTCCGGCTGCGTCTGGACGTTGAGTTCGCTCATGCGGACCCACTTCGCAGGGTCAGTGCGCCGGTCGTTGAGCTTCAGTACGTCGAAGCCCTTGGCGATGTCGTTCGAGTAGATGTAGCCGTTGTAGTAGTACGCCGACCAGGAGCCGGCGGTAGTGACCCGGTCGGTGGTCAGCGGACCGCGCTCGAAGTAGGCGATCTCCTTGGGCTTCGAGGAGTCGGTGAAGTCCCAGACGGACACGCCGCCCTGGTACCAGGCCTGGACCATGAGGTCCTTGCCCTTGACCGGGATCAGCGATCCGTTGTGGGCCACGCAGACCTCGGTGTCCGCCTGGTGACGGTCGATCTTGAAGTAGCTGCGGAAGACCAGCTTGCGCTTGTCGCCCTTGCCCACGATGTCGTAGATGCCGTCGGCGCCGCGGTTCGGGCCGATCTCCGCGTTGCAGGTGGCCGCACCGCCGCCGCCCAGCTCGTCGGTGAACACGACCTTGTTCGCCCTCTGGTTGAAGGTCGCCGAGTGCCAGAACGCGAAGTTCACGTTGTCCTGCACCTGGTCGATGACCTTCGGGCGCTCCGGGTCCTTGATGGAGAACAGGATGCCGTCGCCCATGCAGGCGCCCGCCGCCAGGTCCTTGGACGGCAGGACCGTGATGTCGTGGCAGCCGGTGGTCTTGGAGACGCCCGGGTTGGTCGGCGCGCCGGGGTTGCCGCCGCCGTCGGGGCCGTCACCGGGGAAGAGCACCGGGAAGCCCACGACCGCCGCCTTCTCGGGCGCGCTGCGCGGCACCTTGATGACCGAGAGCCCGTCGTGCGGCGGCTGGCAGTCCGGGTACGCGGCGTTCGGCGAGTACGAGGAGACGTAGACGTAGACGTTCCGGCGCTCGGGCACCAGCGTGTGGGTGTGCGAGCCGCAGGCGGTCTCGACGGCGGCGACGTACTTCGGGTTCTTCTTGTCGCTGATGTCGAAGACCTTCATGCCCTCCCACGACGACTTCTCGGTGGCGGGCTGCGTGGTGCTGTTGCAACTGCTGTCGCTGCGCGAGGAGTCGGTGGACAGGAACAGCAGGTTCCCGGAGACGGAGATGTCGTTCTGCGAGCCCGGACACAGGACCTGGGCGACGGTCTTCGGCGCCTTCGGGTTGCTGATGTCGAAGATGCGGAAGCCGTCGTAGTTGCCGGCGTAGGCGTACTTGCCCTGGAAGGCCAGGTCGGAGTTGGTGCCGGGCAGGACGTCCTTGGGGACGTTGACGACGTGTTCGATGTTGGCGGAGTGGACGATCTCGTCCTGGCCCGGTATCTCGCCCTCGGCGATCGCCGACCGGACCTGGGCCTCGGTGCTCTCGGACACCTCCTTGCTCGTGGCCGGCTTGTCCCCGGGGTCAGGGGTCGCGGCCGCCGGACCGGCCGTCAGCAGCGCGGCCAGAAGACCGACGGCTGTCGCGGCAACTCCCAGGCGTCTGTGCCTGGTTCGGGGGTCCTTCAGGATCACTGTTTCCTCCCTAGTGCCGTTCTCGTGGGAACGGATCACGCACCCACGAAGTATCGTCTTCACCATGCACATATCAACAGGGGGCAACGAACATGTAATAAAGGTTTTTGATCAGTCACGCGCGGAAGCGTGTTAGGACGGTCTTCGACACTCACGAGGTGTCCGACGCCTTACGAGGTGTCCCTCATCCCGCCTGCCACAGGAGGTCGTTGTGCTCATCCGCCGTGCGTCCCGCGTGCCCCTGGCCGTTGCCTCGCTGGCCGCCCTGGCCGTACTCGGTGCCGGGGGCTGCGATTCCGGATCGGACGCCGAGTCTGCCGCCGAGACCGGCCCGTCGGTGCTCGTGCCCGGCAAGCCCGGTGAGGAGAACCGGAAGATGTCCGCCGAGGACGCGGCGCGGCAGCGCACCGACGACGACTCACCCAACTCCGCGGACGTCTCCTACGCGCGGATGATGATCGAGCACCACGCCCAAGCCCTCGTGATGACCGAACTGGTCCCGGACCGCGCCGAGTCGGCGAAGGTCAAGGCGCTCGCCGAACGGATCGCGGCCGCACAGAAGCCGGAGATCGCCGGCATGCAGGGCTGGCTCAAGGAGCACGGCGAGGACGACAAGGGCACGGGCCACGAGCACGCCACGATGTCCGGGATGGCCACCGAGGCCCAGCTGAAGAAGTTGCGCTCGGCCCGGGGGGAGGCCTTCGACCAGCTCTTCCTCACGCTGATGATCACTCACCACCAGGGCGCGATCACCATGGCCACGGACGTGAAGGGGCAGGGCAACAACGTCCGGATCGAGGAGATGGCCGACGACGTGATCGCACAGCAGACCAGCGAGATCACGCGGATGCGGGACATGGTGTGACCGGTTGCCGGTAACCGACCCGCTCAGCGCCGCGCGTGACGTGGTGCCAGAAAGCCCGCGTCACGCGCCTGGGCGATGAGCCGGAGCGACATGCGGCGGCTGTGCCCGGTCGCGCACATCACCGCGAGGACGGGATCGACGCCCTCCTCCTGGGCCGTGCGGTATTCCTGGGCGGCCAGCCACCGCCCCTCGACCCCGTGCGGCCACACGGGGCGGGCACGGCGCGATCCGGCCGCCTCCGGGGCAGGCTCCGGCCCGCCTCCGCAGGCCTCGGCGAGCGGGCCCTCGATCCAGTCCGCGAGCACCGCCAGATCATCGAGCGACAGCGCCGGCTGGGCCCGGACGTCCTCGACGGAGACGCACCCCTCGGACATCACGGCGAGCACGTCGACCCGGGCTCCGTCGGTGAACGCCAGCCGGACGTCGAACCACGACGTCGCTCCCCCGTCCTCCTGCACTTCCCACGCGGACCACACGGACACGGTGCCGTCCGTCGGAGAACGATCAGAAAGGTCAAGAAATGATGCTTCGAGCACACACACAACGTAACCGCATGATCACATTCCACACGGACGGACACGCATGCCCGTCTGGCGCACAGCACCCTGTCAGCGCAGCGTCGGCGGTGCGATGCTGGAAGTACCAGCGATCTCCTCCGACCCCGGACAAGGAGTTCCGCCGTGCTGCATGTCGCCGTCGTCGGCTCCGGGCCGAGCGGGTGCTACACCGCCCAGAGCCTCGTACAGCAGGATTCCGGGACGCTCGTCGACGTCCTGGACCGGCTGCCGTGCCCGTACGGCCTGGTGCGGTACGGCGTGGCACCGGACCACGAGAAGATCAAGTCGCTGCAGAACAATCTGCGGACCGTCCTGGAGCACGAGCGGGTGCGGTTCCTAGGGGGCGTCCAGGTCGGCCCCGGCGGAGTGCCGGCCGCGCGGCTGCGGGAGCTGTACCACGCCGTCGTGTACTGCGTGGGCGCCGCCACCGACCGGCACCTCGGGATTCCCGGTGAGGACCTGCCGGGCAGCTGGTCGGCGACCGAGTTCGTGTCCTGGTACAGCGCCCATCCGGACGCCGCCGCCGAGGGTTTCGTGCTGGGCGCACGGTCGGCGGTCGTCATCGGCGTCGGGAACGTCGCCGTCGACGTCACCCGAATGCTCGCGCGGGGCCCGGCGGAGCTGAATCCCACCGACATGCCGCAGGCGGCGCTCACGGCGCTGGCCGCGAGCCGGGTGACCGACATCAGCATGGTGGGGCGGCGCGGCCCGTCGCAGGCCCGCTTCACCACCAAGGAGCTGCGCGAGCTGGGCACCCTGCCGGACACAGAAGTGGCCGTGGACCAGGCGGAGTTGGCGATGGACTCCGGGTACCTCGACCCCTCCGCGCTGCCCGCCGCGCAGCGCCGCAACGTGGAGGTGCTGCGCGGCTGGGCGGAGACCGAGTCACAGGCCGCGTCGCGCCGGATCCGGCTGCGCTTCTTCCTGCGCCCCGTCGAACTGCTCGCCGAGGAAGGGCGCGTGGGAGCGGTGCGCTTCGAGCGCACGGTTCCGGACGGACAGGGCGGGGTGACGGGCACGGGCCGGTACGAGGACATCGAGGCGCAGCTGGTGCTGCGGTCGGTGGGCTATCGCGGTGTACCGCTGGAGGGCCTGCCGTTCGACGCGGCGAGAGGCACCGTTCCGCATCTGGCCGGGCGGGTGCTGCGCGAGGGCCTCGTCGCGCCGGGCGAGTACGTGGCCGGCTGGATCAAGCGGGGCCCGACCGGCGTCATCGGCACCAACCGGCCCGACGCCAAGGAGACGGTGACCTCCCTGCTCGAGGACGCCTCCGTGCTCGTACGGAAGGAACTGCCCGGCGACCCGCTCGCGGCACTGCGCGCCGAGGTGGTCGAACCGGTCGAGTGGGCCGGGTGGTGCGCCATCGAGCGGGCGGAGGCGGAGCTCGGGGCCTCGCTCGGGCGGAGTGTGGTCAAGCTGCCCGACTGGGAGTCACTGCTGGCGGCGGCGCGCACGGAAGCCCCGTAGCAGAGTCGGCGGTCATTGAGTGGGCATGACACACAGCGGCAACACACCAGCAATCAACAAACTGTTCAAGCCGCTTACGGTCTCATGTTGTTCGACCGTCCCCGCTCGTCCGCCGCTCTGGAGCGTCCATGGCAACCACCACCCCCGTGCATCCCGTAGACGAGGTCCCACCCGTACGGCAGCTGGCCGCCTTCGGTCTGCAGCACGTGCTCGCGATGTACGCGGGCGCGGTGGCCGTTCCGCTGATCGTCGGCGGGGCGATGAAGCTGTCGGCCACGGACCTGGCGTATCTGATCACCGCTGATCTGCTGGTGTGCGGCATCGCCACGCTCATCCAGTGCATCGGGTTCTGGCGCTTCGGCGTGCGGTTGCCGATCATGCAGGGCTGTACGTTCGCGGCCGTGTCGCCGATGGTGCTCATCGGTACGACGGGTGGCGGGCTGCCCGCGATCTACGGCTCGGTGATCGTCGCGGGGCTCGCGATCGTGCTGCTCGCGCCGGTCTTCGGGAAGCTGCTGCGCTTCTTCCCGCCGCTCGTCACGGGCACGGTGATCCTGGTCATCGGCATCTCGCTGCTGCCGGTCGCGGGCAACTGGGTGGCGGGCGGCGCCGGTGCGGAGGACTTCGGGGAGCCGAAGAACATCGCGCTGGCCGCCTTCGTGCTCGCGGTGGTGCTGGGCGTGCAGCGGTTCGCGCCGGTCTTCCTGAGCCGGATCGCGGTGCTGATCGGCATCGTGGTGGGTCTGGCGGTCGCCGTCCCCTTCGGGATCACGGACTTCGGCGGGGTCGGGGACGCCGACTGGGTCGGGATCAGCACGCCGTTCCACTTCGGTGCGCCCACCTTCGAGGCGTCGGCGATCATCTCCATGCTGGTGGTGGCGCTGGTGACGATGACCGAGACCACGGGCGACTTCATAGCGGTCGGCGAGATGACCGGACGGAAGGTCGAGCCGCGCTCCCTCTCCGACGGCCTGCGCGCCGACGGCCTGTCGACCGTCCTGGGCGGCATCTTCAACACCTTCCCTTACACGGCGTACGCGCAGAACGTCGGCCTCGTCGGTATGACCCGGGTGCGCAGCCGCTGGGTGGTCGCCGCCGCGGGCGGCATCCTCGTCCTGCTCGGCCTGCTGCCCAAGCTGGGCGCGGTGGTCGCGGCCATTCCGGCGCCGGTCCTCGGCGGCGCGGGTCTGGTGATGTTCGGGACGGTCGCGGCGAGCGGCCTGAGGACCCTGGCCCAGGTGGACTTCAAGGGCAACAACAACCTGACGGTGGTGGCCGTGTCGGTGGCCATGGGCGTACTGCCGGTCGGTGTGCCGACGATCTACGAGAAGTTCCCGGACTGGTTCCAGACGGTGATGAACAGTGGCATCAGCGCGGGCTGCCTGACGGCGATCGTGCTGAACCTGCTCTTCAACCACCTGCCGGCGAAGGCGGGTTCGACCGCTTCAGCCGGTTCAGCCGGTTCGACCGGTTCAGCCTCCGAGGCGGACGGCCTGCCGGTCGGCGGCGGCGAGCAGCCGGTCGAGAAGCCCCGGGAAGAGATCGTCTAGGTCGTCCCTGCGCAGGCCGTTCATCTTGGCCGTGCCCCGGTAGATCTGCCGGATCACCCCGGCCTCGCGCAGCACCCGGAAATGGTGCGTGGTGGTGGACTTGGTGACGGGCAGGTCGAAGTGCGAACACGAGAGCTCGTCGCCGTCGGCGGCGAGCTCTCGCACGATCCGCAGCCGCATGGGGTCGGACAGCGCGTGCAGCACGGATTCCAGCCGGATCTCCTCGCGCGCCGGGTGCGGGAGGTCACGGCTGCTGACGGCGGAGGTGGTCACGGTGGCTCCACTTCTTCAAGGAACTCCATTGTACGAGAACTCTCGTAGTTTGACATCCGACGTACTACGATGCCTATCGTACGAGTCGAACCAACGGCCCCGTGACGAATGGACTCCGCCGTGAGCGCGCTCTTCGAGCCCTGCACCCTGCGCGATGTGACGATCCCCAACCGGGTGTGGATGCCCCCGATGTGCCAGTACTCGGCCGCGCCCGAGGGGCCGGACATCGGCGCTCCCACCGACTGGCACTTCGCGCACTACGCGGCACGCGCGGCGGGTGGCACCGGCCTGATCATCGTCGAGGCCACCGCCGTCAGCCCCGAGGGCCGGATCTCCCCCTACGACCTCGGCATCTGGAACGACACCCAGGTCGAGGCGTTCCGCCGGATCACGGGCTTCCTGAGGGACCAGGGCACGGTTCCGGCCATCCAGCTGGCGCACGCCGGCCGCAAGGCCTCGACCGACCGGCCCTGGAAGGGCGGCGCACCGGTCGGACCGGACGCCCACGGCTGGCAGCCGCTGGCCCCGAGCCCGCTGGCGTTCGACGAGCGGCACCCGGTGCCGACCGAGCTGACGGCCCCCCAGATCCAGAAGGTCGTCGGCCAGTTCGCGGACGCGGCCCGCCGTGCACTCGACGCCGGGTTCGAGGTCGCCGAGATCCACGGCGCCCACGGCTACCTGATCGGCAACTTCCTCTCCCCGCACTCCAACCACCGCACGGACGCCTACGGCGGCTCGTACGAGAACCGCACCCGTTTCGCCCTCGAGGTCGTCGACGCCGTACGGGAGGTGTGGCCGGACGACAAGCCGCTGTTCTTCCGGATCTCGGCGACGGACTGGCTCCAGGAGGGCGGCTGGACCCCCGACGACACGGTCCGCTTCGCCCGGGACCTCCAGGCGCACGGCATCGACCTCCTGGACGTCTCCTCCGGCGGCAACGCCTCCGGCGTCCGCATCCCGACCGGCCCGGGCTACCAGGTGCCCTTCGCCACCCGCGTCAAGGCCGAGACCACGCTTCCGGTCGCCGCGGTCGGCCTGATCACCGAGGTCGAACAGGCCGAGAAGATCCTGGCCAACGACGAGGCCGACGCCGTACTCCTGGGCCGCGAACTGCTGCGCAACCCGTCGTGGGCACGGCTTGCGGCTCGGGAGCTGGGCGGGGAGGTGCAGGTGCCGGACCAGTACCACCGGTCGGTCTGATCAACGCCGGGGTCGGGTGGGCCGGAAGCTCCACTTCCGGCCCACCCGACCCCGCTGGTGTCAACCCCGCGTGCACCCCTTCCCGTTGAGCGTGAACTCACCCGGTGCCGCGCTGTTGCCGCCATGGTTCGCCTGGTAGCCGATGGTCACGCTCGCGTTCGGGGCGAGCGTGCCGTTGTACGTGGCATTGGTCGCCGTCACCGAGCCGGACGACGGGGTGTACGTGGCACCCCAGCCGTTGGTGATGGCTTGGCCGGCGGGCAGGGTGAAGCCGAGCTGCCAGCCGTTGACCGAGCTCGTACCGGTGTTGGTGATCGTGACCGAGGCCGTGAGGCCCGTACTCCAGGCACTGGTCGTGGCGGTCACCTTGCAGGCGCCCGGCTGAGGTTGGGGTGCCGGCCCCGAGCCGGTCAGCCCGAAGAAGGTGAGCGCGCGCTCCGCCATGCCCCAGGCGTAGAGATTGTGGCCGACGCCCTGGAGGCTGATCGCCTCCACGGGGGCCCGGTCACCGGGCGCGCCGTAGCGGGTGCGGATCCAGCCGGAGACGGGCGAGTCGGTGGCCGCGGGAGTCTGGCTGACGCCGAGCACGTTCGTCCACTGCTTGATCTCCTCCCCGAAGTTGGGGTAGCGCAGGACGTCGTCCTCGGTGCCGTGCCACACCTGCATCCGTGGCCTGGGGCCCGTGTAGCCGGGGTAGGCGGCGCGGGCCAGGTCGCCCCACTGCTGCGGGGTGCGGGTCACCGTGCCGTTCGCGCAGGCGCTGTTCCACTCCGAGCCGTCGGTGGTGGCGAAGCAGCCGAAGGGCACACCGGAGAACGCGGCCCCCGCCGCGAACACGTCCGGATAGTCGCCCAGCAGGACGTTCGTCATCATCGCGCCGGAGGAGATACCGGTGGCGAAGATCTTGCTCGTGTCGGCGGAGTAGGTGCGGGTGACCCAGTCGACCATCGACTTGATGCCGACCGGGTCGCTGCCGCCGCCCCGCTTCAGCGCCTGCGGCGAGGAGACGTCGAAGCACTTGCTGGCGCGGGTGACCGACGGATACACGACGACGAACCCGTGGCGGTCGGCCAGTTGGGCCCACTCGGTGCCGGAGTACATGGCCGGCCCGGAGCCCGTGCAGTAGTGCACGGCCACCACGACCGCCGGGCGCGCGGTGACGTTGTCCGGCACGTACAGGTACATCTGGAGGTTGCTGGGGTTGGGTCCGAAGTTTGTCACTTCGGTGAGCGTCGCGGTCGGGACCGCCTCGGCCGCCCTGGGGCGGGCGGAGGCGGCGGGCGCGGTGAGCACGGTGGCCGCGAGCAACGGCACCAGCGCTCCGAGGAGCGCCACGAGCACCGAACGCGGCGATCTCCTGGCGGTGTTGCGGGGGGTGGTGGACACGTCCTTGTCCCTTTCTGGTCGCGGCTCGGGGGACGTGGTGCGGCGTTCCTTCAGAGGTGTTCGTTCAGCAGGAGGAGTTCGTCTGGGTCACCAGACCCAGCATCCAGGGGAGTTGCGAGTAGTCGCCGCTCGCGGACGGGTCCATTCCCTGGTAGAGGAACCGCAGCCGACAGGGGTTGATCGTGAGGGCCTGGTCGACACCGTCGCGGATCATCTCGCCGTGACTGAAGTCCGTGGTCCAGGCGGGCTGCCCGGCCGCGAAGGTCACGTTGTTGGAGCGGATGAAGGCGTTCGCCTCGGTGTCCGCCAACGGCGCCCAGGTGCCGCCCAGACTGTCGGCCGTCCAGGCCCGGAAGTAGCGCCGCCAGTCGGACTTGGTGGCCAGCGCCTCGACGAGCATCAGGTACTTGCCGCTGTCGCCGAGGCGGTAGACGTTGCTCCCCTCGAACAGGTCGAAGCGATTGGGTTCGGACAGCACGATCGCGGTGTCGCGGAAGCCGTTCGGGAACTCGGCGAGCGTGGTCCGGGAGCGGTACTCGTGACCGTTGCCGTCGGAGAAGAACAGGTAGCAGTCGGTCTTGTCGCAGATCGTCCAGAAGTCCAACCAGCTGCCGGACCCCTTGTTCTCCGTGACGATCGGGGGCTCACTGTCGAAGAAGTACTTCGGCGCGCTCCAACTGCCCGGCCTGCTGGGGTCGGTGGTGGTGGAGTAGGACGGCGGACCGGTCTGGTAGACCATGTACCACAGCTTCTGGGGTGCGAAATAGAACACCTGGGGCGCGGCCGCGTACCGGTTGCCGATGTTGGGGTTGCTGTCCAGGAAGGTCTGCGGTGCGGCGGACGCCTGCGACCAGTCCGTGAAGCTGGTGTGCGCCAGGCTCCACGCACCCGCGGTGTTGGCAGTCGTGGCGTAGACGTGCCAGCGGTCCTTGTACCGGAACACCGTCGGGTCCTTCACGGAGACGATCGGGTGTCCGGCGTCCGGCTTGGGGCTGATCAGCGGCCCGGTCGAGGACCAGCTGAAGGAGCCGGGCAGCGGGGCCGCCCGGCCGGGCGGGGCCCCTTCGGCGGCCGCCGGTCCGGACGGCAGGGCCATCAGGCCCACGGCGAGTAACGCCAGGACAAGCCCGCTGATGAACGTACGCATCCTTGGAGTCATCATCGACTCGCCCCTCTCGGAAGGGAAGCATCCGCCGAGCATCGTGGCATGGACATGGCTGACGTGGAAGCGCTCCCACGGTTCGAAAGGATTCGCCGTGCCACTCACCAGGGCTGGCCGAATGTGTTCTGCGCGAGGCGTTGACTAGAAAGCGCTTGCCCCCTACGTTCCGTTCAGCAGTGTGACCCGTCACCGTCATCTTCTGGATGGCGACGACGACCACTGGAGCCCGAGAGGCCAAGGGAACTGCACTCCCCTGGACTGCGGCGGAGCCTCCGATTTGGTCACCCGCACGCGCGGTGATCAGCATGGCGTACAACATTCACATACATGACCCACCAGGCACCCTGAAGGGACGCACCCGCATGCCTACTCGTCCCCCACGCACACATGCGCAAAGATCCGCACTGGTAGCCGGTGCGGCCGCTCTGGCGACGGTGGTCGTCCTGGCCCTTCCCCAGCCGGCCGGGGCGGCCGAGACCTCGCCGATCGGGTTCGGCGCCGGGACGACCGGCGGCGGCAGCGCCTCGGCGGTCACCGTCTCGACGCTGGCCGCCTTCAAGACGGCCGTGACCGGCAACGCGGCCAAGGTCGTCAAGGTCAACGGCCTGATCTCGCTGAGCGGTCAGGTCGACATCGGCTCCAACACCACGGTCCTGGGCGTCGGTTCGTCGTCCGGGTTCACCGGGGGCGGGCTGCGGCTGAAGAGGGTGACGAACGTGGTCATCCGCAACCTGAACATCAGCAAGCCGGTCGCGCCCGCCGACGGCGTCACCGTCGAGCGGTCCACGAAGGTGTGGATCGACCACAACTCCTTCTCGGCCGACCGCCAGCACGACAAGGACTACTACGACGGCCTGCTGGACATCAACCACGGCTCCGACAACGTCACGGTGTCCTGGAACACCTTCAAGGACCACTTCAAGGGCTCGCTCGTCGGCCACAGCGACAACAACGCGAGCGAGGACACCGGGCACCTGAAGGTGACGTACCACCACAATCACTTCAGCAACGTCTACTCGCGCATCCCCAGCCTGCGCTTCGGCACCGGGCACTTCTACGACAACTACGTCGTCGGCGCCGAGACGGCCGTGCACTCCCGCATGGGCGCACAGATGCTCGTCGAGAACAACGTCTTCCGTTCGACGAAGGTCGCGGTCACCACGAACCGCAGCAGTGACATCGACGGATACGCCAACCTGCGCGGCAACGACCTCGGTGGAGCCGCGACCGAGGTCTCGCGGGTCGGCACGTTCACCAATCCCCCCTACAGCTACACGGCAGAGCCAGCCTCCAGTGTCGCCGCCTCGGTGACGTCGGGCGCGGGCGCCGGGAAGCTCTGACCCCCCACCAGGAGAAGGAAACGGGACATGACTTCACAGACGCAGCACCGCCGCCGGATTTCCGGGCGGCAAAAGGTCATCGGCGGGCTCACCTCGCTCGGTTTAACAGTTGGCATGATCATGACATCCGGCGTCCTCACGCCGGCGAGTGCCGCCACGTGGCCGACGCCCAACGGCAGCCAGGGGACCTCCTCCACCATCTCCGTGTCCGGCACCAAGGACTACGGGATGAAGAAGTACTACGGCACCGGGGACCTGGCCGGTGACGGCCAGGAGGAGGGCCAGGACCCGATCTTCAAGCTCGCGGCCGGCGCGACGCTGAAGAACGTCATCATCGGCGCGCCCGGCGCCGACGGCATCCACTGCGAGGGCAACTGCACCCTGCAGAACGTGTGGTGGGAGGACGTCGGCGAGGACGCCGCGACCTTCCGTGGCGGCTCCACCTACAACGTGATCGGCGGTGGCGCCAAGAAGGCCGCCGACAAGGTCTTCCAGCACAACGGGCCCGGCACCGTGAACATCTCCAACTTCGCCGTCAGCGAGTTCAAGACGTTGTACCGCTCCTGCGGCGACTGCTCCACGCAGTACACGCGCAAGGTGAACCTCAGCAACATCGAGGTGACCGGAACGGGCTCCACCGCGCGGCTCGTCGGCATCAACGTCAACCGCAACGACGTGGCGACGCTGCGGGGCATCACGATCCTCAACGACGCCGGCCGCAAGGTCATCCCCTGCCAGAAGTACAACAACAACACCGCCGTCGGGACGGGCCCCGACAGCACGAACTGCAAGTACAGCACCTCGGACATCACCTACAGGTAATCCCCCCACGGTGAAGGCGGCCGTACGAAGCGTCCCCGCACGGCGCTTCGTACGGCCGCCCCGTCATGTCCGGTGTCCGCGCGCCCACTCCGCCGCGGTGATCTCCCGCCGGTAGTCCGCATACGCGGCGCGCAGGTCTGTCCCCGGCCAGTCGGCGGGGAGGAGTTCGGGCGGCAGGACGGGGTCGGCGAGCAGGTGGCGTACGACGGCCGCGAAGGCGGTGAGACGGCCGGCGGGCCGGTCCGTGCGGGCGACGTGAGCGAGCAGTGCCCGGGCGGTGGCCGCCCAGGTGTCGAGCGGCCACAGGCTCGCCGCCAGTTCGCGGGCGGGCGTGTCGGGCCGGGCCGTGAAGTGCCGGGCCACCCGGTCGAGGTCCTCGGGCAGCGGCCGGCGCAGGTTGGCGGGCCGGAGCCAGACGCCCTCGCGGAGTTCGGCGAGTCTGCGGCCGGCCAGTCGCGCCCGCAGGTCGGCGCGCTCGGCGGGGCCGCGGCCCGTCGCGGTGATCACGACCATCTCCCAGTCGCCGTCCCACGCGCGCGCGTGCGGCTCGACGGCGTCGTCCTGGCGGCGCTGGCGCTCCAGCAACCGGTCGCTCAGCCGGTAACCGGTGTCGGTGCGCCGCAGGTCCCCCGCGGCCGTCATCCGGCTGAGCGCCGCCCGCAGGGTGGAGCCGCCGACCTCGAAGGGCTCCACGGCCCGCACCAGATCCTTCGCCGTCAGCTCCGGGGGATGCACACCCAGCAGCAGGCTCAGCACGACCGACCGCGCGGACAGCGGACGCAGCTCCAGCTCGGCGGGCCGCGCCGACACGTTGATCCGCATGGGGCCGTACTGTACGGGACGACTCATGTTGCATGATTGCTGCGACCGCAGAGATAGTGCAACACTGGGTGCATGGAATACGAGGGATCCGCCACCCACGCCGTCACGAACCAGCCCCCTCCCCTGGCCCCGTACGACGCGTCCGCGGACACGGCCCTGCTCGAAGGGCTGCGCCGCGAGGGTGCCGGGTGGGCCGAGGAGGGCATCCGGCGGCTCGGGCTCAGGGCCGGCAGCGCCGAGGCACAGGAGTGGGGCGATCTGGCCAACCGCCACGAACCCGAGCTGCGCACGCACGACCGGTACGGCAACCGTGTGGACGAGGTCGAGTTCCACCCGAGCTGGCACCACCTGATGCGGGTCGCGGTCGCCGAGGGTCTGGCCGGGGCGCCCTGGGCGGAGGACCGGGTGGGCGCCCATGTCGCCCGTACCGCGGGTGGGCTGGTGTGGGGGCACACCGATGCCGGCCACGGCTGTCCGACGTCGATGACGTACGCGGCGATCCCCGCGCTGCGCAGGCAACCGGACCTCGCCAAGATCTACGAACCCCTGCTGACCAGCCGCCTGTACGAACCGGGCCTCAAGGTACCGACCGAGAAGCGCGGCCTGCTGGCGGGCATGGGGATGACGGAGAAGCAGGGCGGCTCCGACGTCCGGACCAACACCACGACGGCCACGCCCACCGCCGAGTCCGGCGTGTACACGCTGCGCGGGCACAAGTGGTTCACCTCGGCGCCGATGTGCGACGTGTTCCTCGTGCTGGCGCAGGCTCCGGGCGGCCTGTCCTGTTTCCTGGTGCCGCGTGTACTGCCCGACGGCAGCCGCAACACCTTCCGCATCCAGCGACTGAAGGACAAGCTGGGCAACCGGTCCAACGCCTCCTCCGAGCCCGAGTTCGACGGAACGGTCGCCTGGCTGGTCGGCCCCGAGGGGCAGGGCGTCAAGACGATCATCGAGATGGTCAACTGCACCCGGCTGGACTGCGTGATGATGTCGGCCACCCTGATGCGCAAGACGCTCGTCGAGGCGGGGCACCACGTACGCCACCGCAGCGCGTTCGGGGCGCGGCTGCTGGACCAGCCGCTGATGCGCAACGTGCTGGCCGATCTGGCGCTGGAGTCCGAGGCCGCGACGACGCTCACCCTGCGGCTGGCCGGCGCGGCCGACCGTGGGGTGCGCGGAGACGGCGAACACGACGCCGAGGCGGCGTTCCGCCGGATCGCGACCGCCGTGGGCAAGTACTGGGTCACCAAGCGGGGTCCGGCGTTCACCGCCGAGGCCCTGGAGTGTCTCGGCGGCAACGGCTATGTCGAGGAGTCGGGCATGCCCCGGCACTACCGCGAGGCTCCCCTGCTGTCGATCTGGGAGGGGTCGGGGAACGTCAACGCGCTCGATGTGCTGCGGGCATTGCGGCGTGAGTCCGGTGCCGCTCAGGCCCTCTTCGGCGAACTGGCTTCCGCGCGGGGCGCGGACGCCCGTCTGGATGCCGCGGTGGCGCGCCTCAAGGGGCAGTTGGCCCAGACGTCCGAGATCGGTGCGCGGCGGCTGGTGGAGCTGATGGCCCTGACGTTGCAGGCCTCGCTTCTGGTCCGGCACGCTCCGCCCGCCGTCGCCGACGCCTTCTGCGCGAGTCGGCTCGGGGGCGACTGGGGGCACGCCTTCGGCACGCTTCCCGACGGCGCCGGCCTGGACGCGATCCTGGCGCGTGCGTTGCCCGAGGGGAGCTGATTCGCCACGCGCGGGGGCCTCCTTCGGCATGGGACACCTGTCGGCCTCCAGCCCGGTGACGCGCACGTGGGACCCGTGCTGCGGGCACTGGGCACGTTCGGGTCCGCCGCGCGGGAGGCGATACCGGTGCTGCGGGATCTGCTGGACACCGAGTGCGCGAGCGCGGCGGCGCGTGCCCTGTGGCAGGTGGAGGGGGACGTGTCCGTCGTCCTTCCTGTTCTGCTGCGGGAGTTGGCGGCCGAGGAGGCCCATCGTCGCCGGTCGGCCGCGGAGGCGCTGTCGCGGTTGGGTCCGGCGGCCGCTCCCGCGCCGTCCGGGCTGCGTCGCACGGCGGAGGCCGGGTGGGTGTGGGAGCGGGTGACGGCGGCATGCGCCCTGTGGCGGATGGACGGGGGCGACGGGGGTACAGAATCCGTCGTTCCGGTGCTGCGCGCGGCGTGGACGGAGAACCCGCACACGCGCGGCGCGGTCGCCGGGTGCCTGGTCGACATGGGACCGGCGCGGCACCCCTGCGGGACCTGCTGGAGACGGAACTGTCCGCACGGCGGCGCCACTTGGCACTGACCGGGCGATACAGCGGTCACGACATCCTGAAGGACGGGCAGTGCTGCGGGCGTGCCGGAAGATTCTGACGGGCGAGTAGTACGGCGGGGACGGCTCTGCCGTGCGTGTCGGCATGCTGTCACTGTTTGCCGTCATGGGCATGCAGAACATACGGCCGACGCCGTCCTCGTCGCCGGGCCTCCCGCCGTTCAGCTCACGCTCAGCCCGCCGTGCGCCTCCACAGCGGACCGAACCGCGCCCACTCGGCATCCCACTGTTCCAGGCGGCGGTGCTCCAGGCGCCCGCGCAGCGCACGGCCGCCGACGAAGGGCACGGCCCCCGCGGTCACCCCGATCAGGCTGCCGATCATGGCGGCCCGCACCCTGGCCTGGGTCACGGTGGCGGGCTTCGTCACCAGTCGGCCCTCCCGGTCCGTCCACACCGTGACCGGAGCCCCGAGGTCGCTGCCCGGCCGGACCCGGGCCTGGCCCGTGTGTGCGGAACCGTCCGCCACGGTCCAGCGCACCTCGGCCCACACCCGGTCGCCGCTGGACCTACCGGAGTGCGTGGTGGCCGTTCCAGGGGCGGGCTCGGTGAGGTGCGCCACGACCGGTCGCCACTCGGCGCGCTCGCGGGCCAGGTCGTGCTCGACGGACCGGGCGACCGCCAGACCGGCGAGCACTCCGGCGAGGACGGTGAACACCCAGGCGCCGAGTACGACCCAGCCCTCCACCCAGTCGGCCCGACGCTTGAGCGGATTGCGCCGCCAGCGCCACAGCCACACCTTCCGACCACGGAACGCCATCGAAGGCATCCTCCTCACGAGCACACGGACATGCCGGACCGCCTTCCCATACGTCGGACGGGTCCTGGATGCTCACGACGGGTTTCCGGCTCGGGCGCTCCCATAACGTCCTCGCCCGTGCGGGGGTACCTTCCCGAAAGCGGCCCGCCATTCCCCTCGGCCGACTGCCATCGCCGCTCTGACCTGCGGCGAAGCTCTTCCCGGGGGTGAGTGTCAGTGGTGGGGTGCAGACTGGCCGGTGTCTGAGACGAAGACGTCGCGGAGGTGATCGGCATGACCGAAGTACTGCTCGCCGTGGGTACACGCAAGGGCCTGTTCATCGGGCGCAGGAGGGGCAGCGCCTGGGAGTTCGACGAGAGCCCCTACTTCAACGCGCAGGCCGTGTACTCGGTCGCCATCGACACCCGGGGCGACCGCCCACGGCTGCTGGCCGGCGGTGACAGCTCGCACTGGGGTCCGTCGGTGTTCCACTCCGACGACCTGGGCCGGACGTGGACCGAACCGGCACAGCCCGCCGTCAAGTTCCCCAAGGACACGGAGGCGTCGCTGGAGCGGGTCTGGCAGCTGCACCCGGCGGCCGCGGAGCCGGACGTGGTGTACGCGGGCACCGAACCGGCCGCGCTGTACCGCTCCGAGGACCGAGGCGAGAGATTCGAGCTCGTGCGGCCCCTGTGGGAGCACCCCACGCGGTCGCAGTGGGTGCCGGGCGGTGGCGGTGAGGGCCTGCACACCGTGATCACCGACAAGCGGGACCCGCGCGCGGTGACGGTGGCGGTGTCGACGGCCGGGGTGTTCCGCACGAAGGACGGCGGCGCGAGCTGGGAGCCGTCCAACTCCGGTGTCTCCGCGGTGTTCCTGCCGGATCCGAACCCGGAGTTCGGCCAGTGCGTGCACAAGATCGCCCAGGACGCGGCGACGCCGGACCGGCTGTACCTGCAGAACCACTGGGGGGTGTACCGCAGCGACGACGCCGGCGCGCACTGGACGGACATCGGCGAGGGCCTGCCCTCCACGTTCGGCTTCGCGGCGGCCGCCCACCCCCACCGGGGCGACACGGCGTACGTGTTCCCGATCAACGCCGACGCGGACCGGGTCCCCGCCGACCGGCGCTGTCGGGTGTTCCGCACGGCGGACGCGGGCAAGACCTGGGAGCCGCTCACAGCGGGCCTGCCGCAGGAGGACCACTACGGCACGGTGCTGCGGGACGCGATGTGCACGGACGACGCGGACCCGGCGGGCGTGTACTTCGGCAACCGCAACGGTGAGGTGTTCGCTTCGGCCGACGACGGCGACAGCTGGCGGCAGTTGGCGTCGCATCTGCCGGACGTGCTGTGTGTGCGGGCCGCGATGGTCGGATGACCCGGAGGGGGGTTCGATCGCCCAGGAGGGAGTTGAGGGCCGGCCTTGGCCACCGGTTGATCTCCGCCGCCCGTACGGCAGTAGGGTGACGCCCGTGGCTCCACGACCCTTGCATGAAATCGTCGAACCGGGCTGGGCGAAGGCCCTGGAACCCGTCGCCGGGCGAATCGCCGAGATGGGCGACTTCCTGCGCGCGGAGATCGCCGCGGGACGCACCTATCTCCCGGCCGGACCGAATGTCCTGCGGGCCTTCCAGCAACCCTTCGACGAGGTACGGGTTCTGATCGTCGGACAGGACCCGTACCCGACGCCGGGGCACGCGGTGGGCCTGTCGTTCTCGGTCGCGCCCGACGTACGTCCGCTGCCGGGCAGCCTGATCAACATCTTCCGCGAGCTCAACACCGACCTGGGGCTGTCGCAGCCGTCCAACGGTGATCTGACGCCGTGGACCCGGCAGGGCGTGCTGCTGCTCAACAGGGCGCTCACCACGGCACCGCGCAGTCCGGGGGCGCACCGCGGGAAGGGCTGGGAGGAGGTCACCGAGCAGGCGATACGTGCCCTGGCGGGGCGCGGCAAGCCGCTGGTGTCGATCCTGTGGGGCCGCGACGCCCGCAACCTCCGCCCGCTCCTGGGCGACCTGCCGTCGGTGGAGTCCGCGCATCCCTCCCCGATGTCGGCCGACCGCGGCTTCTTCGGTTCCCGTCCCTTCAGCCGGGCCAACGACCTGCTGGTCAGGCAGGGCGGACAGCCGGTGGACTGGCGTCTGCCGTGACCGGTGCGGGGGACGGGTTCCTCGCCGTCGACTCCGGCGGTTCCGGCCTCCGCATCGTTGTGGGCGCCGCCGGGCCCGCCGGATCCGGCCCGTCGGCCCAGCGGGAGTCCCGGGAGCCGGTGCGCACCGGTGACCGCGGCATCGATCCGGGGCACTTCCTGGAGCGACTGGCTCCCTTGGTCCGCGCGTTGGTCGCCGAGACGGGTGTCGGCGGGCTGGGTACGGCCGTGATCGGCGCCGCCGGGCTCGCCACCCTGGGCGACGCGCTGCGTGCCGAGCTCCCGGCCGCCCTGGCACGGGAATTCGGGGTGCGTACGGTCGCCCTCGTCGCCGACGCCGTCACCGCCTACACCGGCGCCCTCGGCCCACGGCCGGGTGCGGTCGTCGCCGCCGGTACCGGTCTGATCGCGATCGGCACCGACCTGAAGCACTGGCGCCGCGCGGACGGCTGGGGGCACCTGCTCGGCGACTGCGGCGGCGGTGCCTGGATCGGCCGAGCCGGGCTGGAGGCGGCGCTGCGCGCCCATGACGGGCGGGAGGGCGGCTCCGCCCGGCTGCTGGCGTGCGCCGAGGAGCTGTTCGGCCCGATGCCGCAACTGCCCGGCAAGGTCTATCCGCGCCCCGACCGACCCGCCGTCCTCGCATCCTTCGCACGTCGGGTGTCCGCGTGCGCCGCCGACGCCGACCCCGTCGCCGCGGGCATCCTGCGTGCGGCGGCCCGGCACATGGCCGACTCCGCGGCCGCCGTCTGCCCGCCCGACGGCGAGCCCCGCCTCGCCCTCACCGGCGGCCTGTTCAAGATGGGCGACCCTCTCCTCGTACCGCTGGAGGAGGAGCTGGCGAGGCGGCTGCCGCATGCCCGGCGGGTGCCGGCCGAGGGGGACCCGTTGCACGGCTCGGTCCGCATCGCCACCGACCTGGCGGCCGGTTCGTTCACCCTTCCGGGTGACGAGAGGATGCTGTGCGTGGTGACCCCGCAGGGTGATTGATCCCGCCGTCGGGAAACCCGCTGATCACTTCAGATCCCTTCGTAACTCATCCGTAGGTAACTCATCAGACAAAACCGGACGGATACCGCTCACCTGCACCCTCCCCGAACAGGGGAGCCCAAGAAGCCAGTAACATGCGACGCCATGAGCTCCCCCACTGGGCCCGCGTCCGGCCTGCCAGTACGAATGCCGCGACCCCGTCAGCCCGGACGGCACCGCCGTCCGGAGCCCCTGGCGGCTCCCGAGGGTGCGCCCGCGCTCGTCCTCGCGGTGCCGGGCACTCCGGGCACCGCCACGCGCAGTCTCGCCGATGAGGTCGTGAGCATCGCCCGCTCCGAGCTCCCCGGCCTCGACGCCCGGATCGGGTACCTGGACGGGGGCGACGCGGAGTTCCCCGCGCTGCAGGCCGTGCTCGCGCGCGCCGCCGAGGAGCGCACCGCGCGCTATGAGCAGGCCAGGGCCGCCGGTATGGACGTCAGGGAGCCCGACGGCCCGGTGGCGGTCGTCGTACCGCTGCTCGCCGGCCCGGACAGCGCGCTGCTGCGCCGCATCCGCCAGGCCGTGATGGACAGCCGCGTCGCGGCCGAGCTGACCGACGTGCTGGGCCCCCACCCGCTGCTCGCCGAGGCGCTGCACGTGCGTCTGTCGGAGGCCGGTCTGGCCCGCGCCGACCGCGCCCGCCTGTTCACCGTGGCGACCGCCGCGGACGGCATCATCCTGGCCTCCGTGGGCGGCGAGGAGGCCGTGCAGGCGGCCGGGATCACCGGCATGCTGCTCGCCGCACGTCTGGCCGTGCCGGTGATGGCGGCGGCCCTGGACCAGGAGGGCTCGATCGCGTCCGTCGCCGAGCAGCTGCGGTCCTCGGGCTCGCAGCAGCTGGCGCTGGCGCCGTACCTGATAGGGCCGGAGATCGACCCGGCGCTGATCACGGAGGCGGCCAAGGAGGCGGACTGCCCCGCCGCGGAGGCGCTCGGCCCCTACCCGGCCATCGGCAAGCTCGCGCTGGCCAAGTACACGACCGCGCTGGGCATCGCCCCGCAGCAGGCGCAGGGCACGCCGGTCCGCTGACGCGCACCGCGCGTTCACGTTCGTACGGCGAAAGGGCCCGCTCCCCACGGAAGCGGGCCCTTCGCCATGTGCGCCGAGGTGTCAGTCCAGAACCACGCAGGAAGCCGCCGGCACCTCGACCGAGCCGCCGTACCGCGGCAGCCCCGTGTCCGGGTCGACGGCGAACCAGGACACGTCTCCGGAGCGCTCGTTCGCGACGTACAGGAATCCGTCCGACGCGGTGATCGCCCGTGGCCAGTGGCCGCCGCAGGGCACCGTGCCGAGCAGCCGCAGGCCGCCCTCCTCCTCGACGACGAACGTGGACAGGACGTCCTCGCCGCGCGTGGCGGTCCACACGAAGCGGCCGTCGGGCGCGGCGGCGATGCCCGACGGGTAGGCGTCGCCGTCCGGCGCGCCGGGCAGCACCGGTGTCTCGGCCAGCGGCTGCAATGTGCCGTCTGCGGGGTCCCAGCGGCAGACGGTGACGGTGGGCGCGAGTTCGTTGACCACGTACGCGTACCGGCCGCCCGGATGGAAGGCCAGGTGGCGCGGTCCGGAGCCGGGCCGCATGGTGATCTCGCGGTGCGGTACGAGAGCTCCGTCGGCCAGCGCGCACACCCGCACCGAGTCCGTGCCGAGGTCGACGCTCACGGCCCAGCGTCCGCTCGGGTCGGGCCGCACCTGGTGGGCGTGTGGGCCCTGCTGGCGGGGCGTGTACGGGCCCGAGCCGGTGTGCCGGAGCACGCCCGACGGGGCGTCGGCGAGGGTGCCGTCGGCGCGGACGGGCACGGCGGTCACGCTGCCGGAGCCGTAGTTGGCGGTCAGGACGTGGCCCGCGTGGACGCAGAGGTGGGTGGGCCCGCTGCCGTCGACCGGTACCGGCGGGCCGGCCGGTTCGGGCTTGTCGCCGGTCACGCGGTAGGCGGCCACCGTGCCCTCGGCCGTCTCGCTGACCGCGTACAGCGTGGCCCCGTCGGGCGAGAGCGCCAGGTAGGACGGGTCGGGGAGGCTGTTCACGCTGCCCAGGAGGGTCAGCGCGCCGCTGTCCCGGTCCACGGCCGCCGTCACGATCCCGGGGCCTCCGGCCGCCGTGAAGGATCCGATGAAGGCTCGCCCGCGCCGCCTGCCGCCGTCTGTCACCGCAGTCCCCTCTCCGTGCTGTGCCGTTCGGGGTGACGGTAGCAGTCGATCACACGAGGTCTAGACCAAGAGGCCGGGGTTCGCCGGTCGACGCGAAGGCCGGCAGGCGGCGGAAGGCACCGTTCCTCAGGCGCCCACCACCGGTGAACCCGACGGTGCCCGCAGCGGCGTGGCCAGTTCGGCGAGGGCGCGCTCCAGGCCGTGCAGATGGGCCAACGCGGGTTCCGCCGCGGCCGGCTGGGGCGCGAGCGGGGTGACGTCCTCGCGGGTGCCGCCGGTGAGTGCCTCGACCGCGGTCTCGACGCGCCAGCACGCGGCGGCCAGCCGCGCGTCGTGCGAGGCCTCCGGGTCGGCGGCGACGGCGACCAGGCCACGGATCTCGCGGGCGCAGTCGTCGAGCAGGGCCAGCACCCGGCGGGCCCGCCGCTTGCGGCCGAGCATCGGGTTGAGGGGGTGGACCAGCGGGGCGACGGACAGCCGTACCCGGCCGAGCAGTTGCTCCAGTTCGGCGGCGTGCGGGGCAGGGTCGCCCTTCGGGTCTCCAGCGAGGCGAGCGGTCGCCTCCGCCGTGGCAGCGTGCACGCAGCGCAGTGCCCGCTGGATCCAGGCATCGTTCGTGGCGTGCGTGGTGACCGGCAGGACGAGGGCCACGGCCAGCGCGGCACACAGCGCGCCCACGCCGGTCTCTGCAAGACGGAGCCCGAGCAGGCTGGGGTCCAGCACGCCCAGCAGGCCGTAAAGCAAGCTGACCATGACCGTCACCGCCAGCATCATCCAGGAATACGAGACGGCGGCGGTGTAAAAGATGCCGAAGACACAGACGGCAACCAGGGCGGCCGTCGGCGCGGGCGCGCCATGCAGCGGGATGGCGACCAGCAGGCCGACGGCGATACCGATCACAGTTCCGAAAACCCGGCGAAAACCGCGGACCAGGGTTTCGCCGCGAGAAGCCGTGTTGACGAAGATCCACCAGGCAGTACCGACGGCCCAGTACCAGCGGTCTTCGGAGAGCAGCTGCCCGACCAAAAGCGCGAGAGCCGAGGCAGCAGTGGCCTGGAAGGCTTGCCGGGTGGTGGGCCGCGCCAATCCGATGCCGGGCAGGGCCGGCGGGACTGGCGCGGCTGGGGTATGACGCTCGATGGGCCAGAACACGAAGCGTGTGGCGCCGGCCGCGAAGAGGGCAAGACCCACGGCGGTGTACAGCTCGGGCAGCTGCGCGGGAACCGCATGCAGGAACTGCGTGATGAAGAAGTTCATGAACGCGAAGATCCCGAGCGCGTGGCCCCGCGGACCCCAGCGGCGGGCATAGACCCCACAGAAGACGATGGCCAGGAACGCGGCGTCACGGGCCGGGGTGATGCCGTGCAGTGTGGTGGCAAGCGCCAGCACGGGGAATCCGGCCATGGGAAGCAGGGCAGTGGTGATCCGCTGGTCACGGACGGTCGCATCGGTGACCGTGAAGAGAGCGAGCAGTGCCGCGAGCCCTCCGGTGATCGATGCGGTGAGCGGTAGCCCGCACAGTTCGGAAACGGCGACGGCGGCGGCGACACCGACGACAGCGCGGGTCGCGTTCCGCAGCCTCAAGCGCCCCGGGTCCGGAGCCACGAACATCTTCTTCACGGCGGTGCGCCGCCCCCCTTGCGGTGGTACGCGTCCTGCCCGCGGTCGTCCCGGGTGGCGGACAACAAGCAGGCACGACGAAGGCACCGCGGTCCGGACCCGGCCTCGTCGCCGTCCGGCGCTACGCGGCGCCGCAAGTACATGGATAGGCCAAAGATAACCACCTCCGGGCCCACTGGCTCAACTGTCGCGCCATTCACTGTGCCAATGGCACAGCTGATCAGCCTCGATGTCGACTGATGGGAGGCCAATGGATCAGACTTTACCCAGGCCCTGGGCCGCACGTGGCCTACTCCACCGGACTCTGGCAGCCACGCGCCACGCCCATTTGCGATCTCACGGCAACCTCCGCCGCATCTCACTCGGCCGACTCCCCGACGATCGCGGAGACGTACCCGATTCCGGCTCACAGCGAACCAGTCTGTCCAGCGCCCGTGAACCGACCGCCCATGGACACCAAACCTGCTGGCGGACCGACCGTATATGGCAGCGAATCCCCGGTTATGGAAACCGGGGATACTTCGGAACATAGGTGTCGTCCGTGTGCGATACGTGGCAGTAGCGCACTGCGGCAGCTGTGTTGACCGATACCCGCCTAAAGGACTCCGGTGCTCGACGCCCCGAACACCCCTCCTGATGGCATCCAGCCTTCGCCCAACCCTCCTCGAAGGACCCGCCGAGTGGAGCCCGTCCTCATGGATACCAATGAGCTCGCACGGTAAAGGTCGAAACGCCAAGGTTCTGTACAAGAAGACCGAGGTCCTTAAGTGGCTTGAGCAGCAGAAGATCCACTGAAGAATGGGACTCCCGGCCACACCCACAGCCGAGATCGACCACGACAGCCAGACGGCATACGGTCGTCGTGGCTGGCACCTCCCGTCAGAGTGGAAGAGGCGCGCCCGGGCCGGTGTGGCTTCAGCGACTGACCGGTGCGGTCCGCTTCGGGAGGATCAGCGTGGGTTGGCTACGGACTGCGAGGGAGTTGCTGCACCAAGGGCCGTTCGTGGCGCTGTACCGGGACTTGGTGCTGCGTCCGGTTTCCTAGGGGTTCTTCTCCTGTTCGGGGGCGCGGTACTGGACGGTGCTGGACGCGGACTACGACGTTGTCGAGGAGGTGGACAGTCACCTTCGTCATCTGCGTCTGGCCAGGGATCAGGCGGAGCTGACCACCAAGACGTACGCGCACGCAATTGCCCACTATCTGCGGTGGTGCGAGCGCACCGGCCGTGACTGGCGGACCTGCGCCGACGATCTGGGGTTGTTCATCCTGTGGCTGAGACACACACCGAGGGAACTGGCGGCGTACGACGCCGAACGTGGCGGCGGAGGGCTGCTTGTTCCGGGCGCCGGCGTGGAGCCGGTACGAGGTGGCAGCCGGATCAACCTCGTTCTCACCGCTGTGCGCGGCTTCCTGCTCCACGCCGCGCGGACCCACTCCGTCCCGCCGTCGGTCATCCCGGCGCTGTACGAGGGGGCCGCATCCGCCGATCTGGCACCGGAGGTGTGTGGCGATGGGCCGGTGCGGTCGCAGCTGCGCGCCACGCACCGGGTGCGGTCCGAGGCGCGGGCGGTGGACCGGGCCACCGATGAGGAAGTGCTGGGGCTGTTCCGGGCGTGTCTGTCGTGCCGGGACCGTCTGATCATCCTGCTGATGGCCCGTGCGGGACTGCGCCGTGGCCAGGTGGCCGGGCTACGGCGGGAGGATGTCCATTTCGCAGTCGACTCCGGACCTTGGGATGCCGGGTCGAGGGGTCTCTTCCGCATGCCGTGCGGCGTCAGAACGTCAACGGCGCGTGGTCCAAGTCGCGACTGAGCCGTGTGGTCCCGGCGGACTTCCTGGTGGTGCAGGCTTACGACGCCTACGCCTTCGAGCGGGAGAGGCATCCCGAAGCCACACTGAGCGACTTCGTGCTCGTGAACCTCTTCCGTGCGCCGCTGGGTGAGCCGATGAAACCCGGCGCGATCAACGAACTGGTCACCGCGCTCGGGGTACGGGCGGACCTGGACCGCCATGTGACGCCACATCAGCTCCGGCATGCTTTCAGCGGGAACGTCCTGGACGCGGGCGGCACGAGGGACGAACTCCAAGCCCTGCTCGGCCAGTCCTCGCCCCGGTCGACACTTCCCTACGAGCACCCCTCCGAACACCGGCGGCGCGAAGCCGTCGAACGCGTCCCGGCACCCCGCCTGGAAGCGGAAGGTTCACGGTGACCGCGACCGCGCTGCGCGCCCTGCCCTTGGACGTAGTACCGGAGGACGCGTCGGAGTTGCCGGACCGGGTTGCGGCCTTGATCGGCAAGACGTTCCTGGACGAGGCAGGATGGGATGCCGGCCAGCAGGTGCTGCGCCTGCCCGCAGAGCACCGGCTGCTGGGCCGGCCGCTGTGCCGGGTCAACGACTGCGGGAAGCACGGCGTGGGGCTGCTCCAGTTGTGCGACTCATGCAAGAACCGCTTCGAGGCGAGCACCCTCGCCTTCGACGCCTTCCGGGTGCTGCCCCGGCATGCCCGGAACACTCAGCAGGTGATGTGCCCGGTGGAGGGCTGCGGGCTTCCGCAGATGACGGCCCCGGTGAAGCTGTGCCGCGTGCACCACTACCAGCGCACCAGGTGCAAGCTCGCCCTGGAGGACTTCCTGGCCCGGCTGGTCTTCCTGCAGGACCGCGGGGAGCTCTCCGCCTACATGCGCTACCGGACCTGCCGCGCGGTGCGCGCGGTACTGACACGGATGCGGGTGCTCGGACTGACCCGCCCGGGCGGGCCCGGCCGCGTCAAACAGGACCTGTCCTCCCTGTCCACCGAGGAACGCGAACAGATCGAGCACGCCTGCGCCACCGTCCGCCAGAGCCGCCAGACCCTGCTGGGCATGCCCCGCGTGCGCCCGCCCCTGCCCGAACTACGACCGGAGCGCCCCCGATGACCCCCGCCGTCCCCGCGCGGAACGCGGCCCTGACCGCCGGCCGCCAGGCCGACTCCGAGCGCCGCCGCCAGCGCGTGCTGGCAGCCCTCCAGCAAGCCCAGCAGCGCGGCGAAGAGATCACCGCCTCATCGATCGCCCGCAAGGCCCGCGTTGACCGCACCTTCCTCTACCGTCACCGCGACCTCCTTCAAATCGTCCACGCCGCACAACAGGCACCGGCTACGACATCCGGAGCCGGCTCCAAGGTTTCTGCGGCTTCTCTGCGCGCCGACCTCATCAACGCCCAGGAACGGGCGGCCCGGCTGAACAGACGCGTCAACCAATTGGAGGAGAATCTCTCCAAGTCGCTCGGCCAACAGGTCTGGCGCACCGCCGGCGAGGAGGCCCACGACGACATTGCCACGCTCCAGTGCTCATGGCGCATTTGAACAGAGTCACGGGCTCGTCAACACCGTCGAGCGCGTAAAGGGCAAGCGGTGCACCAGGCGAGGGCCCCTGGCCCCGGATTCAAGGGTTCCGACCGGCACCGTGCGGTAGTCAAACCCCCGCTTTCTCATGCTCTTCCATGTGTTGCGCGGCGTTGTCGGGCAGCTCCCGGACGCGTGGCAATCCGGATGCGGCGACCCACAGCACGCTCAGCACGGCACCCGCCGTGCCGATCCACAGGGTGGGCCGCAGGCCGAGCACGGTGCCCAGGGTGCCAGCCAGCACCGCGCCGATCGGACGCACTCCGAAGTTGGCGGTCTGCACCACGCCCATCACGCGGGAACGCAGCGTGGGCGGGATAACGGCGATCAGATAGCTGTTGGT
>NZ_JBEOVF010000056.1:0-57353 GCF_040295365.1 Streptomyces sp. NPDC002838
TGAGAGGGTGTCGGTCCTCCCGGCGCGCGCGGCGCGCGCGCCGCGGCGCCGCGGCCGGGTCGCGGGGCGCGCCGGGCCGGCCGGCCCGGCCGGCCGGCCGGCGGGGCCCCCCCCCCCCCGCCCCGCGAGGAGATCGGTTCGGTTGTCCGGGAAGTGATCCGGGTCAGGACAGAGGGAACAGTTCGAAGCGGTCGAACACCATCCAGCGGTTGCTGGACGAGGCGTTCTTCCCGACGACCTTGAACTCCAAGGTGTGCTGGCCAGCGGTGAGTTGGAGGTGCCCGAAGGTGGTTCGGTAGTACTCCGCGGCGGTGCCGTACTCGTCCTGCGGCGGGCCGAAGGCCTTGCCGTCGACGTAGAGCTGGAAGAAGCCCCGGTTCGTCAGCTTCTTGAGGTAGGCGCTGAGCTCATAGCGCGCCGTGGCAGGCACGTTGACCGTGTAGGTCACGGACTGGCCGACGGCGGTGGACTCCAGCACGCTGGCCTGGCCAGCACTGGCTCCCTCCTCGGCGAAGTCGCGGCGCACGACGCCTGAGGTCGACGTGACGGGCAGCGACTCGGCCTCGTAGACCGTCTTGGGGCTGCCCGCGATGACCGGGCTGACGTCGAAGCGCAGCGAGGCGCTGGCCGGGAGTGCGGGCAGGGTCACCTTTGCCGTGTTGCCGGTGACCGTGTAGTCGCCTTCCAGGACCTTGACCGGGTTGGTCAGCTCCGCGACGTCGTCGATGCGGGTGGCGCGAAGCCGGATCTTGCCGTCGCGCTGCAGGGTGGTGGGGATGTTGCGCAGGTCGAGGGTGACCGTGTGCGCGGCGGTGGTCTGGTTGCCGATCAGGCCGGTGGAGCGGCGCTGGGTGGTGTCGACGGCGGTGAAGGCGTCCACCGCGGTCGCGGCGGAGGACGTGGTGCGCGCGAGCCGTCCGGTCATGTCCTTGTAGGTGTTGTAGTTCCACCACACGCCCCGAGGCAGGTTCGCGCTCCGGGTCGTGGCGTTGCCCAGGGTCGCCACGAAGTCCGGGTTGTCTCCGACCCACTCCCAGGCGGAGTAGAGCCCGTCGACCAGTCCGTTGGGCACGCTGCGTTCGAACTGGGCGAGGTAGCGGACGTTGACGCCCGCGTCCCACGCGTCCGCCTTGCCGTATCCGGTGCCCTGGTACTCGGTGATCGCGATGGGCATCGGAGTGATGCCGTTGTCGATCATCCACTGCTTGATCTGGGCGGTGTGCCCGGGGATGTCGGGTGCGCCTGCGGTGAGTTCGTGCCAGGAGAGCACCTGGGGCAGGCAGTCGTTCTGCTTGCAGTAGGTGAGGAACTGGGTGAGCCGGGCGAAGCTGTAGCCGGACAGTTCCGGGGCCTGCACCTTGAGCGCGGGGTCACGGGCCTTGAGGGTGTCGTAGGCGACGTTGTGCGCGGCGAGGTAGCTGGTGAAGGGTCGTGCGGTGGTGTTCCACTGCAGGTCCGGTTCGTTCCAGGTGATCCAGGAGTCGACCTGGTATTCGCCCGCCTGGGCTTCGTCGTAGACGCTGTTGACGATGCGCCGCCAGCGGTCCTGGTTGCCGCCGTCCCCCGGCCGGTAGTCGCGGTCGGGGTGGGTGGGGTCGGCGACGTAGTAGTAGACCCCGACCTGCAGCCGCGCTCCGGTGGCCTTGACGCGGTCATAGGTGGGGCGGTCGAACAGGCTGGGCAGGTTCGGGTGGTGGTCCGCGCCGCGGATCGACCGGACCTTGACGCCGTCGATGAGGTACTGGGCGGGCGAGGTGGCGTCGATCCCGTGCAGGTACCCGCTGGCGACCTGGTTGGACGGCCCGACGTCGGAGCCGTAGTCGACCGTCACCGTGATCGTGTCCGCTTGCGCGGGCACCACCCCGATCACGGTGCTCAGGACCGTGGCGGCTGCGGCCACGGTGAGCACTTTGAGGATTCTCATCGTTGAGATTTCCCTTCGGTTGTCGTGCATGAGGGTGTGCCAGCCCGCCCTCCGTCACCGCGACGGAGGTCAGGGGTTCGAGGCCTGTCTGGAGTTCCCCCCGGGGGAGGAGGAGCGGCGTCCGGTGGGGGTGCCGGGCGCCGCGACGCCGGGGGAACTCCAGACAGGGGCTGGGGGTCAGGCCGTCCGGTACGTGTCCAGGCGTCCGCACATGCCGAAGGCGCGATCGTCCGGTGCGGGGGCGTCCACCGCGGTGACTTGCGCGTCCCGCAGGTGCGCGCTGTCTGCTTCCAGCAGCGCGTCGATGTGCCGGGTACTGGCCGCGGCCGCCGCCGCTGGACCGGCGGTGACGATGTCACGCCATGAGGCCGCCTGTGGCTGAACGAGCGCCGCGGCCTGTCGGTGGAGGGTGAAGAGCGGCTCGGGGTCGCCGTCGGCCAAGTGGTCGCGCAGGATCTGGAACCCGGCGACGGCCAGATCGCGTCGGCGCCGGGCGGAGCCTTCGGGGTCGGCGGGGTCCAGGGTGGCGGCGGCGCGGTAGCGGTCGGCGTCCGCCAGCACGTCGGGCGGGAAGGTGAGGACGGCGTCGCCCGCCTCGGGCAGACCGGCGTTCTGCATCACCACGACCACCCGCAGGCCGCCGTAGTTGACCGCGCGGTGCACCGTGCCCGGGCTGAACCAGGCGACGGTGCCCGCCCGCAGGGGTATCGAGGCGTACCCCGAGGGAGTGAGGGTCTGCAGCTCACCGTTCCCCGCCACGACGACATAGCCCTCGGTGCAGGCGGTGTGCAGGTGGGGCGACCCGCCGTGGCAGCCGTCGGCCGCTCCCCAGGGGTAGACCTCGAGCACCGAAACCCCGGTGCCGCCGGGAAAGGTCACCACGGGTGCTCCTTGAGGTATCCGGTGACGGTGGCGCGGTCCCACCGGCCGTCGGCGACGACGATCCGGTGGCGTTGTCGCAGGGCGTCCCCGTCGGACAGGACCAGTTCCTCGTGGAAGGCCGGGGACGGAGCGACGGCGGGGAACGGCTCGCTGCGCACGAACCAGTGGGTCGGCACTTCGGCGTCGGGGTCCTGGTCGAAGACGAGGGTGGAGGCGGCGTCGACCTCGTCGTGCGGGGAGGAGTACGCGAGCCATGCCGCGGTGCGGCCCATGACCTCGCCGCCTTCGAGATCCCCGGCGGCGAGCACGGTGCCGTGGGTCATGTCCCGCGGACCGCGCCAGAACAGCCCCGTGTAGCCGGCCTCGGGCCTGCCCGCCGTGGTGGGGCTGCCGATCTCCAGGTCGCGGCCGCTCACGTTGGTCAGGGCCGTGCCGAAGTGCAGCGCCCACGACCGTGTGGTCGCGTCCACGTCATGGACACGCAGCGTGCGCACCTCGGTGAACCACTCCTCGCCCCGCGCGGTCACCCACGTCACCCGTTCGGTCAGCCGCAACTCCTTCCCGTCGCATTCGAGTTCGTCGAAGCCCTCGTGCAGAAGGTGCCCGACGTTGTCGAGCTGGACGTACCCGTGGCCGGGCGCGGAGGCGTCGAAGGTCGGACCGCCCCAGAAGTTCTGTCCCGAGACGTGCGACAGGGTCATGGCCAGCCCTTTGTGCCACCGGTGGTCGTGCGGCCGGTTCGCCGTGACGACCTGGCCGCCCAGTGTGCGCAGTGGGTGCAGGTACGGCGCCGGACACTCCGAGGGGATCGTGTCGGAGCGGAAGGTGTAGCGCAGCAGTTCCACCCCGTGTGCGGTCAGGCTGAACGAGGCCTCGTCGCGGCTCAGCGTCAAGGAGTCCAAGGAGTCCAGGGAGGAGGACAAGATCACTCGCTTTCGGTGGAGGAGGGGGAGGAGCGGGGGGCCCAGCCGTCGGTGTCGCCGTGCAGCCGGTGGTAGAAGGGGTCCGCCGGGGTCAGGTCCGCTCGCGTGACGGTGCCGCGCGTGAACGCCGAGCGGTAGATGGCGGTCACCAGCTCCAGCGTGCGCCGCCCGTCCTCGCCGCTCACCGGGGGCCGCTCGCTCCGGTCGTAGGCGTCGAGCAGGGCGGTCAGCTGGGCCGTGTGGGAACTGGGTTCGTCGCCGGAGGGAGCCGACCAGTGGGCGACGCGCTCCTGGTCGTCCACGTGCGGGGCCGGGGTGTAGGTCCAGTCGTCGTTGCCGTAGCCGTAAAGGTGCTTGACCTCGACGGTGGCGTCCGTGAGGTCCACGCGGATGTAGCTCTCCTCGCGCGGGGACAGCACGCTGTTGACCACGGTCGCCATGGCACCGCTGTCGAACCGCACCATCGCCATCGAGACGTCCTCGGTCTCCACGTCGCGGTCCAGCCGGCCCACCGCGGCGGTCACCTCGCTCCAGTCCCCGAGCAGCGCCAGCATCAGGTCCATCTGATGGATGCCGTGGCCCATGGTCGGACCGCCGCCCTCGCTGTCCCAGGTACCGCGCCACGGCACCTCGTAGTAGGCGTGCGGGCGGTACCAGGTGGTGCTGCAGTGCGCGACCAGCGGGTGGCCGAGCCCACCGGAGGCGATCAGACCGGCCGCGTGCCGGCCCGCCGCGCCGAAGCGGTGCTGGAACACCACGCTCGCGTAGGCGCCGCCCAGTTGCTCGGCCTCGGTGATCAGGTCGTACTCGGCCAGGGACAGACAGGGCGGCTTCTCCAGCCACACCCAGGCGCCCGCCAGCAGGCACTGCCGGGCCTGCTCGGTGTGCAGGCTCGGCGGTGTGCACAGGTGCACCAGGTCCGGCCGGGCGTGTTCGAGCATCTCCCCCAGATCGGTGTAGGAGCCGGGGATGCCGTGGGCGTCGCAGAACGACTTGACACGGTCGGGGTCGACGTCGCACGCGGCGACGACCTGTACGCGGTCACCCTGGGCGGCCAGGGCGGGCAGGTGGGCGCCCCCCGCTATGCTGCCGGCGCCCACGAGGGCGACCCGCACGGGCTTGTTCGTCATGGAGCTACTTCCTCAACGGCGGTTGCGTGCGGCGACGGACGTCGGGTCGACGAACCGCAGCGCGATCATGAGCAGGACGAGCGTGGTGAGCATGTATACGACGGCCATCGCGTCGATCTGCTGCGAGGGCAGTTGGCCCGCCTGCAGCGACGCCCCGAACAAGGCCACGACGATGGTCTGGCTGTGGGGTCCGGCGACCAGGAACGTCAGCTCGAACTGGCCGACCACGCGGACCAGGACCAGCACACCGGCGGCCAGCAGGCCGGGGACCATCAGCGGGGCCAGCACCCGCAGGAACACCTGGCGCATTCCCGCGCCGAACACGCGGGCGGCGTCCTCGACGCGGGGGTCGATCTGGTCCACGAACGGGATGAGGACCAGGACGGCGAAGGGGAGCGCCGGCACCAGGTTCACCAGCACGAGCCCGGCGATGGTGTCGTTGAGCCGCAGCTGGTACACCAGGGTGGCCAGCGGCACCGCGTAGCTCATGGTCGGGATGACCTGCGGCACCAGGAACAGCATCAGCACCAGGCGCTTGCCGGGGAAGTCCAGGCGGGACAGTGCGAAAGCCGTCGGGATCGCCACCAGGAGCGACAGCACCACCACCGCGACCGCGACGATCAGCGTCGTGGTCAGCAGACTCGGGAGGTCGAAGTAGGACCAGGCGCCGGAGTACCACCTGGTGGTGAGTTCTCCCGGCAGCCACCCGCTGCTGAGCTGCTGGGTGAACGACGCCAGGACGACCACCAGCACGGCGACCAGCAGACCGCCGATGAACGTCCACAGACCCGTCCAGGTGACCGCGCCGGTGACGGTGAAACGGCGGCGTGCGGTGATCTCGGCGCTCATCCTTTACCCCCTGCGGTCGAGCCGCGGTAGAGCTTGCTGCGCAGCCCGAACACCAGGCCGATCACCGCAAGTTGGATGACCGCCATGATGACCGCGGTGGCCGACGCGGTGGCGTACTGGGCGTTGGTGTACTCGGTGTAGGCGATCTTGGACAACACCCGGGTGGGCCCGGCGTCGTTGCCGACCAGGGTCGCCGAGGGGAACACCCCGAACGCGAGCACGAACGACAGACAGAACGTGATCGTCAGACCCGGCAGCAGGAGCGGCAGCGCGATCAGCCGGAACCTGGCCCGGGCGTCCGCGCCGAGTACGGCGGCGGCCTGCTCCAGGCTCGGGTCGATGCCCGAGGCGTACCCGAGCATCAGCAGGAACGCGAACGGGAAGCCGCTGATCACCAGCGACAGCAGCACGCCGAGGAAGTTGCCGGTCAGCGCGAGCGGCGCGTCGACCAGCCCGAGGCTCAGCAAAGCCTTGTTGAACCAGCCCGCCGGGCCGAGGAAGTTGTTCATCGCCGAGGCGACGAACACCGTCCCGAGCGTCATGGGGATGAGCACCACGGCGGTGATGACCCGTTTGCCCCGCACCGGACCCCGCATCCGGTACGCGATGGGCAGCGCCGCCCCGACGTTGATCAGCGAGGCCAGCAGCGCGAGTTGCAGCGTGATGAGGATGGACTCGCGGCTGCCCTGGTTGTTGAGCAGCCGGTTGTCGAAGAACGCCTGGTAGGCGGAGAGCGGGCCGTCCTTGCCCTGGAACGACAGTCCGACCCCGTAGAACAGCGGGTAGACGAAGAACACCAGCATGAACAGCACGCCGGGGACGACCAGCCACAGCACCGGTGTGATCCCCCGCGCCCGGGCCCAGGCGCGGGCACCCTCCCGGCTGCGGGCGCTCCGCGCGTCCGCGACGACCGCGCTCACGACTGTTCCCCACTCGCGACCAGGGCGAGTTCCTGCGCGCCGAGTTCCGCGTCGGAAGGGAAGACCTGGATCCGCTCCGGCTTCACGTTGGCGTCGACGGTGCTGCCCGGCGCGAGAGGCTCCAGCGAGTACGCGTGCACCACCGTGCCGTCGGCGGTGCGCCCCTCGACCGCGAACGTCCGCCCTTGGTACTCGCACACCCGCACCGTGAGCGGGATCGGCCTGCTGGTTTCCGGACCACCGATGAGCAGGTCGTCCGGGCGGATCATGGCCACCGCGTCGCCGTCGGCCCCCTGCGCGCGCTCACTGGGGAACGCCCAGCCGAGGCCGGCGACTTCGACGGTTCCTCCTGCCATGCGGGCCGGCAACGCGTTGCGGTAGCCGACGAACGCGGCGACGAACGCGTTGGCCGGGCTCTCGTACACCTCCGACGGGGTACCGATCTGCTGCACCACGCCACTGCGCATGACCACCAGCCTGTCGGCCAGAGACAGCGCCTCGGCCTGGTCGTGGGTGACGTACACGGTGGTGAGGCCGAGTTCCTGGTGCAGCAGCCGGATCTCCGTGCGCATGTCCAGCCGCAACTTGGCGTCCAGGTTGGACAACGGCTCGTCCATGAGCACGAGTCGGGGCTCGACCACGATCGCGCGGGCGATGGCGACCCGCTGCTGCTGCCCACCGGAGAGCTGCCCGGGATGCTTGCCCGCCTGCTCGCCCAGCTGCACGAGGTCGAGTGCCTTGCGGACCCGCGCGGTCCGCTCGGCCTTGCCCACCTTGCGCATCCGGAGTCCGAACGCGACGTTCTCGGCGACGGTCAGGTGCGGGAACAGCGCGTAGTTCTGGAAGACCATGCCGAAGTTGCGCTTCTCCGACGGCAGCGTGTCCACCCGGTGCTCGTCGATCCAGATCGACCCGCTGGTCGGCTCCAGCAGCCCGGCCAGCAGGTTCAGCGCGGTGGACTTGCCGCAGCCCGACGGGCCGAGGAGGGCGATGAACTCGCCCCCCTTCACGGTGAGGTCGAGCCCGTCCAAAGCGGTGAAACCGTTGGGGAACCGGCGGCCCAGCCCGTCGATCCGCAACTCGCCGAACGTTGCCGCGCGACTCACTTCTTCGATCCGATCTTCTCGTTCCACTCCGAGAACTTGGCCTGCACGTTCGCACCCGCCATCGGGGCGATGGGCGTCCCCTGCTGCAGCTTCTCGACCAGCTCGGGCCTGCCGAACTTCTTGAACACCGCCGCGATGTCCGGCGGCGCCAGGCCGGGCTCGACGCCCTTGACCGGGAAACCGCTGCCGTGCAGGGCGTAGGTGAGTGCCTGCTGGTCCGGCTTGAGCATCCACTTGGCCAGGTCGAGGACCACGGCCAGCTTCTCCGGCTCGATACCGCGCGGCACGGTGACGTACCGACCCTCGATGACGAGCTGGGGATCGTCGAAGGCGGCGACCTGGATGTCCTTGCCCAAGGTGCCGTTGGCGTGCTGCTGCTGGTCCCAGCCGCCGGAGGTGAGCGTCATGTCGATGGCGCCCTTGGTCACCGCGTCGAAGGACTCGGAGGTCTTGGCGTAGTAGGTCCCGGTGTACTTGTTGAGCTCGGCCAGGTACGCCCAGGTCTTGTCCCAGGTTTTGGGGTCGTCCGGGTTGGTGTCGCCGAGCATGTGCGGCAGCGCGTCGATGAACTGGTTGGCCGGGCCGGAACCGCCGGTCGGGTTGGCGTAGCTGAACCGACCGGGGTGCTTCTTGGCCCATGCCAGCAACGCCTGCGGCGTGGCGGGCGGGGTGCCGACCCGGGACGCGGAGTAGGTGAGCAGCGGGCCGTTGGGGTCGGCGGAGTCGGTGATGCCGAACCCGTCACCTGCCTTCTGCATCACCGCACCCGCCTCGGTGAGCTGCGAGGACAGCTCGGGCAGGGCCGACTTGTAGGCCGGCATGAGCTGCACCAGCGTCTTCTGCGCACGCATGTTGGACAAGCCCTCGATGCCCGTCAGCACGACGTCGATCGAGACCCGGCCGGCGGCCTGCTGGGCGGCGAGCTTTCCGGCCACGTCGGCGGGTGCGCCCGTCTCGTAGGTGATGCCGGAGACGAGCTTGGGGTGCGCCTTCTTGTAGTTCTCGATCACCGGCTGCATGTGGGCCAGGTCGCCCGACACGTCCAGGATGTTCAGCTTGACCGGGGAATCGGGCAGCGCGGGAGCCGAAGTCGGTGCTTCGGGCAGAGACTGTGTGTCGGGCGTCGAACAAGCCGAAGCGACCAGGGCTGCGGCCAGCAAACCAGCAACACGTACGGCTGATCTGATCTTCATGAGACAGGCCTTCCTCAATCACCGGGCCTCGGTGCCCGGCGGCGGCGAAGGAAATCGCTTTCCGGACGGTAGGGCCAGCCCCGAATGTGTGTCAATGCACACGTCGATACTGTCTCGCCACGTGATCGGAACGTGCCCGTCCGTCCGGCCGTGACATCATCGGAGCGGATCAGCCACCGCGCTCTACAGCCTGTGAACTGGTCAAACGCGATCACTGTCGCCTTGCCGTCAGAGGATGGAGGATCATCGGCGCGACGCCCACCGGAGTTATCGATCAAGTATCGTCCCGTTGCGTGCAGTTGCGCGGTCGGTCGTCCGACACCGGAGGAGGCAACCCGATGTCCGAAGTAGCCAGATCCCCTGTCACGTTGCGTGACGTCGCTGCCGCGGCAGGCGTCTCGATCACGACCGCGTCCCGCGTCCTGGGAGGCAGCACCCACTCGGTGTCGCACGCGACCGCCGAACGCGTGCGCACGGCCGCCGCGGACCTGCGCTACACGCTCAACGCGTCCGCACGGGCCATGCGACGCACCAGCGAGGCGGTCGCGCTCATCGCGGACGACCTGACCACACCTTCCATGGGCATGGTGGTCGCGGCGATGGAGCGGCAGGCCCGGAAGTCGGGCGCGTTCGTCACCGTGTCCTCAACACGTGCGACCCCGGACAGGCAACTGCAGACCGTCCGACTGCTGCGCGGGCTGCGGCCGAAGGCGCTGGTTCTCACCTCCGGTCGACTGCGGGGCAACCGACTCGAAGAGCGACTGCTCAGGGAGCTGCGGGCATACGAGCGCGAGGGTGGCCGGGTCGTCATCGTCGGTGCCGCGGTGGAGGCGTTCGACTCGATCGACCTGGACAACCACGGCGCCGGGTACTGCGTGGGCGACTACATCGCCCAGTCCGGTCACCGCAACGTGGTGATCCTCGGGTCCGAAGCGGGCACGGCCAACCTCTCGGCGCGCGTCTCCGGCTTCGTCGACGGGCTGACCAGCGCCGGAGTCCCCACTGCGGCCATCCGCACGGTGAGCTGCACGGGCGACCGCCAGGGCGGCTTCGAGGCCGCCCGCGGGCTGGCCGACCAGGGGCTGACGGCGATTGACGCCGTCCTCGCCGTGAACGACGCGGTCGCCATCGGCGCGATGTCCGCACTCCGCGCCGCCGGCGTCAGGGTGCCCCACGATGTGTCGGTGACGGGAATCGACGACATCCAGCTCGCGGTCGACGTGACGCCTCAATTGACCACGGTCGCGCTGCCGCTGACCGATATGGGGGCGACCGCCATCCGGATGGCGTTGGCCGACCGTCACGAACCGACGACCCTGACGGTCCAGGGTCACCTGGTCGTCCGTGACAGCACCATGCCGAGGGGCACGCGAGCGCCGCGACCTTGACTGTGCGCCACCCTGCGGCCACACTTTGGAAAACGATTGCCATCCTAGATGTCGACAGTTACTGGCGGTGAAACGCGCACGATGCCCGCACTGGACAGCAGGTCCGAATCCGGCGCAACGCCACGTCGCACGCGGGCGGCCGGCCCGGAACCCGCCTCGGTGACCCTGCAGGACGTCGCCGCGGAAGCGCGGGTCTCCCTCGCCACGGCGTCCCGAGCCCTCAACGGCGGCAGTCGTGGCGTCCGGTCGGAGAACCTCGCGCGCGTGCGCGCCGCCGCGGCCAGGCTCGGCTATGTGCCCAACGCCTCGGCGCAGGCCACCGCCAAGGGATCGACCCAGACCGTGGCACTGGTGGTCAGCGACGTGGCCGACCCCTACTACTCCGCCATCGCCGCCGGGATCACCGACGCGGCGGAGGCGAACGGGCTCGTCGTCACCATGACCGTCGCCGACCGCTCTCCCCGTCGCGAACTGGAACTCGTCAGAGGACTGCGGGGTCACCGCCCGCAGATCATCGTCCTCGCCGGCAGCCGGATCGACGACAGCGAGACCGAGCAGGAGCTCATCGACGAACTCGCGCAGTACCGGGACACCGGAGGCCGCGTGGTGCTGATCAGCCAGCCGGGCCTGCCCTTCCCCACCGTCACCGTCGACAACACGCACGGCGCCGAAACGCTGGCCCGGACCATGGCGCAGGCCGGCTATCGGCGGTACGCGATCATCTGTGGCCCCGACCGGATCAAGACCTCGCTCGACCGGTGGAGGGGGTTCACCACGGGCCTGCGCGCATCCGGGATCGAGTCCGACGACCAAGTGCTCATCCGCACCCAGTTCACCCGTAGCGGAGGCTACGACGCGGCTCGCGAACTGGTCGAACGCGGCCTGGGCGACATCGAGTTGATCTTCGCGGTCAGCGACACCATGGCGATCGGCGTGATGACCGCGCTGCGCGACGCGGGCCTGGAGCCAGGCCGTGACGTCGCGGTGGCCGGTTTCGACGACATCAGCTCGGCGATCGACGTCGTACCCGCGCTGACCACCGTCGCGGTGCCACTCAGAGAAGCCGGGATCGAAGCGGTGCGGCTCGCGCTGTCCGACGACGAGGCCCCCCCGATGCGCATCCCGACGACCGTGCACGTCCGGGAGAGCACCCCTCGCGCGCCGTCCGCCCGTCCGCCGACCGAACCGTCCACGTAGGTACCCGTCCACTGGTCAGACCAGCAACGGTTCGACCAGCGATCACGGCAGCACACTCAGACAATGTTCGCCTTCCGGCAAACCAGCGCTCCACCGCGGCTCCCCCTTGGCGGCGGCCAGCGCGTCGCGGCCCCGGAAGTCACGGTCGGGGACGCCCTATCGGAAGCCCCAGCCCGGCTTGCCGGGCAGTAATCCGTGATGCTCACTGACAATGGTTGGCTTGTGTTCGATCGGGTCGTACGTACAGGAGTCGTAGGGGGCGGACCGCGTTTAACGGAACGCGCGGAACTGAAATCAACCGCGTGCCTCGATCCACGTGAGTCCTCCGGCTTCGCTCCTGGCACACTGTCGCCCCTCGACACATCGACGCGGTAACGGGATAGGTGGGGCGGTGCGCTCGCAGGACGTGCAGGAACGGCCGGACGTCGCCGTCGTCTTGGCGGCGCGGGCCGGGGACCGGCAGGCGTCGGAACAGCTGATACGGGACTGTCTGCCGCTCGTCTACAACATCGTCGGGCGAGCGCTGGAAGGGCACAGTGACGTCGACGACGTGGTCCAAGAGACGATGCTGCGCGTCCTGGACGGGCTGCCCGGGCTGGAGCAGCCGGATCGGTTCCGCTCGTGGCTGGTCGCCATCGCCGTACGGCAGGTCCGCGACCGGTGGCGCAGCCGACAGACCCGGCCGACCGCGGCGCCACTGGAGGAGACCGTCCATGAGGCGGATCCGCAGGCCGACTTCGCCGATCTGGCGATTCTGCGGCTAGCGCTGGCGGGCCAGCGACGCGAAGCGGTGGAGGCGACCCGCTGGCTGGAGGACGAGGAACGCGAGGTGCTCGCGCTGTGGTGGATGGAGGCCGCCGGTGAACTGACCCGCAGCGAACTGGCGGCGGCCTGCGGCCTCACACCCCAGCATGCCGCGGTGCGCGTCCAGCGGGTCAAGGAGCGGCTGGAGACCGCCCGCGCCGTGGTACGCGCCGTGGCCACCTCGCCACGCTGCACGGAACTGGCCGCCGTGCTCACCTCGTGGGACGGACGGCCGTCCGCACTGTGGCGCAAGCGGCTTGCACGCCACGTCCGCGACTGCCCGCAGTGCCTGTTCAGCGGCTCCGACCTGATACCGGCGGAGGGGCTGCTGGGCGGCTTCGCGCTGGTGCCCGTGCCGATCGGCCTGGCCGGGATGGTGTTGGGCATGGCACTGGAGGGAGGCTCGACCGGGGCGACGGCTGGCGCGGGCGCGCATGCGGCGAGCGGCGCGGGGCGGGTGACGCGCATCCTCGGCAGGCTGGCTGCCAAGCCGGTGGCTGCGGCGACCGCGGGTGCGGTGGTTCTCACAGCCGCCGGAGTGGCCTGGTATGCCGGCACGCGATCACACGAGCCGGCCCCGCGACCCGCCGCAGCGGCCCCGCTGTCCCCTGCTGCCCCGTCGGCATCGCCGACCCCAAGCGTGTCCGCCTCACCGACACCGGCACCGACGGCGTCGGTCTCGCCAACCCCGACCCCGACGGCCGCGGCGCGGTTCTCAGGGCGCCATGCCCTGCGATCGGTTGACGTCCCCGGTCACTACATGAGCCAGTCCGCCGGCCTCGGCGTCCTGAATCCAGTCGACGCCGCCAGCTCCGCAGTCACCCGACAGGCTGCCACGTTCACGTTCGTCCCTGGTCTCGCCGACCCCGACTGCTACTCACTCAGGGACGCCACGGGCCGGTACCTGCGGCACTACGCCTTCCGCATCCGGCTGGACACCAACGACGGATCCGCCCTCTTCCAGAAGGACGCCACCTTCTGCCCCCGCTCCGGCTCCGCCACCGGGTCGCTTTCCCTGGAGTCGTACAACTACCCCGGCCGCTACCTCCGCCACCGGGACAACCTCCAACTCTGGCTCGACCCCGCCAAGAACACCGCCGCATACCGAGCCAGCCGCTCCTTCCTCGTAGTCGGCCCCCAGGCCTGACACGCACAGCAGGCGGGAAGTCACCGGACGACGGTCACCCACTCCGGCGGCCGGTTCAGGGACTTGGCCCACCGGTCCCGTCGCGTTGTCCAGAGTTTCGTAGCGGCCGCACCACGAAAACCGGTGCAGCTCAATCCGCCTGGGTGCCTTCAGGCGGTGTCCGCCCACTCCCGGATCAGCCGCACTGCGCGCTCGGGTTGTTCCTCGTGCGGGTAGTGACCGACGCCCGACCAGTACTCCACTCACCAGTCGGTCACGTGCAGGGTCGTTCGCTTCCACTCCGCAGGCGCGGCCGACGTCTACACCGTCGGCGCCGGGCGGATGCGGCGGCGCAGGCGCGCCTCGCTTGTGCCGTGGTCGCGTGACGGTGTCCAGAAAGACGTCGCTGCCGGACAGGAGACGGGAGGACATCCGCTCCCAGTGGTGGTGAACGCGCCCCCGGTCGACCAACGGCGGGTGCGGTGTGCCCGGACAGTTCGCGGCTCTCGCGCCGACCGGCCGGAACCGATGTGGCGTACAGAGCTACCTCGGCCGAACAGCAAAGGAGTTGGGATGATGCCAGGCCGGGCGCCGCGAGGAGCGGGTAGCCCGGCGCGGCAGCGCCGGCGTCAGTCCGCGGTCTGTTCGGGGGCGGCCGTCACCTTTCGCAGCGGTGGTCGGCTGCCGCCGATCGCGGCGAACATGGCGAGCGCACCGCCGGTCACGCAGGCGGCGAGTTGGATGGCGCCGGAGGTGTTGAAGGAGACGTCTGCCAGCTGGTTGAGCTGGTAGGCACCGTAGACGCCCGCGGCGATGGTGCCGCCGGCCAGGACCAACAGCGGGAGGGCCGTCTCGCGCGTCCTGGCGCGGTCCAGGACCTTCAGCGGTGTGCCGACCAGCCGCAGCAGGCCGTAGACCCGGCGCCGGTCGGGGACGTTCGCGGCGGCGGTCAGCCCGGCGGAAGCCGCCGCGACGAGGAAACTCAGGCCCAGAGTGGTGGTACTGACCGCGGTGAGACGGTCCATGAACATACGGTCTCCGGCGGAGGTGTAGTCCTGGGTGAGGGGAACGTACCCGGTGCGGCGGGCGTGAGGGCGGTGACGGCAGCGTCCAACTGGTCGGTGCCGCCCGGCACATGGGCGATCACGCCCGGCTCGCCGTACAGCAGGTTGTCGTGGTCGTCCTCGCGCGTGGTGGTGACGGTCGCCGTGACGCCCGCCTGTCGCAAGAGCGTGCGGGCCTGGCCGGCGGTGTGCCGGGCGTCGGCGGTGCTCATCGTGGCGATCGCGACCTGGTCGTTGCAGTCCGGGCCTTCGAGGGCCAGCGCGTTGACGGAGAAGAACCCGGCGACGAATCCGGCCGGCACCAGTCCGCTGACGGTGCGCCAGGCGCCGCGCGGGTCGTCGCTGAGCCGGCGCGCGGCCAGCAGGGTCGCGGGGCGCCTGGCGAGCCGACCCGCCACACGGCCGAGCCGGTCCACCACCCAGGGGCCGAACATCCAGTACGCGGCGTAGAACAGCAGCAGAAGCATCACCAGCCGACGGCCGCTCAGACCATGTTCGATCGTGGTCAGCAGGATGTAGCCCAGGGCCGCGAGGAACAGGGCGAGGCGGATCATGCGGGTGCGGCGCGGGTTGGCCTGTTGGCCGACGCCCAGGGGAGGGGGCGACGAGGGCAGCAGCAGCGCGCGGCTCGACAGCGACATCACGATGAGTCACGAGCTCTTTCAGTGTTGCCGCTCCAGGGGGGAGGACGGCCGCGGCGATTGACGACATTCGATTCGGGCCATCCTGGCCATCAGGCCGATGTGTCGCACGGCGGTGCAGCGCTCCCATGAGTGATCCGGCCTTCGGGACACGCCGCTCAAGGGGTGTCTGGGCGTCTCCCAAAGGCCGGTCCCGCCCGGGCAACGGCGCGTGAACCGGGCGGGAGCCTGCGAGATGTACTGCCGAGTGGGGCTTGGCCGCGATGGGGCAGAGGGGCGGCCAGGGGGTGCGTCACACTTCGACAGTGCGGGCCGTGTCGGACTTGGAGGGTGTTAGTGCGGCGGCTTCGTGTAGTGCCATGCCGCGTGTTTCGGGGGCCCACACGACGGAGACGACGGCGCCGAGGAGGCTGATGGCGGCGGCTGCGAGCATGGTGCCGCCGACGCCCCAGCCGGTCAGGGCCATGGGGACGAGGTAGGTGCCGACGGCGGCGCCGATCCGGCTGGCGGAGGAGGCCAGGCCGACGGCGGAGCCGCGGACCTCGGTCGGGAACAGTTCGTTGGGGTAGACCCACTGCAGGATCTGGGTGCCGCCGATGATGACCGCGTACAGGGCGAACAGGGTCATGATCACGCCCGACGGGGCGTCGGGGAAGATGCCGAGCAGCAGCAGGGCCAGGCCCGACCAGACGAAGCTGTGGATGACCAGGGGACGCCGGCCCATGCGGTTCACACACAGCAGGGCGGTCGCACAGCCGATGAGGAACATGACGGTGATCATGGCCTCGCCGATGTTGGCGAGGCCGCCGTCGAGCTGGAGCGCGTCCAGGATCTTCGGGCCGAAGGCGTAGATGGCGAAGAGCGGGACGATGGAGCAGGTCCAGAAGACGGTGATGTAGAGCATCCGTCCGCCGTAGCCGGAGCGCATGATCGCCTTGAGGTCGACGTTCTCGCGCTCCTCGGCCTCATCCGGCAGGTCGGCGATCGTCACGTCGGGGCCGTAGACCTGTTTGAGGACGGCCTCGGCCTCTTCGGTGCGGCCCTTGTTCGCCAGCCAGCGCGGGGACTCGGGCGTGCCATGGCGCAGCAGCACGATGACCGTGGCGGGCAGCGTGGCGCTGGCGAGCATCCACCGCCATGCGTCATCCCCGAGCGACGACAGCATGATCTCGCCGACGATGTACGCCGTCGCGGCGCCCACGAACCACATGACGACCAGGCCGCCCAGCAACGGCCCCCGGTAGCGGCGGGGGGTGAACTCGGCCAGCAGCGAGGTGGCGATCGGGTAGTCCGCGCCCACCGCCATGCCGATCAGCAGCCGCAGAATGAACAGCCACACCGGGTCCGTGGCCCAGAACTGTGCGACGGAGCAGACGATGATGGCGATCAGATCGATGGTGTACAGGAGCTGCCGGCCGAACCTGTCGGTCAGCCAGCCGCCCACGAACGCGCCGAGGAAGATCCCGATCAGCGCGGACGCGCCGATCAGGCCCTCGGCCGAGTCGGACAGCTCCATCTGCGGGGAGATCTGCGTCATGGCGACGCCGATAATGCTCAGGACGTACCCGTCGAGGAACGGGCCCCCGGAGGAGTACAGGGCCAGCTTCTTGTGGAAGCGCGACAGGGGCGCGTCGTCGAGTGCGTGGGGGCTCATCTCGTCCTCCAGGTCAGCGTCCGGTCTGACCCATGTACGGGTAGGTCCAGTCCAGGTCGGGGTTCATGTTCTCCTTGATGTAGCGGCCGCTGACCCAGCGCTGGAGGGCGAGGGGGGAGCCGGTCTTGTCGTTGGTGCCCGACGCCCGGCCGCCGCCGAAGGACTGCTTGCCCATGAGTGCCCCGGTGGGCTTGTCGTTGACGTACGTCATCCCGGCCGCGTCGCGCAGGACGCTGAGGGCCTGGGAGATCGCCGTCCGCTCGGTGGCCCAGACGGAGCAGGTCAGGGCGTAGGGGCTGGTGGTGTCGGCGAGGGTGAGGATGTTCGTCCAGTCGGCGTCGTCGTAGACGTGGACGGTCAGGAGCGGGCCGAAGAACTCCTGTGTCATGGTGAAGGCCGTGGGGTCGTCGGTGACGAACACCGTGGGGTCGACGAACCAGCCGGTCTCGCGGCGGACGTTCCCGCCGGCCAGCAGGCGGTGGCTGTCGAGGCTCTTGGCCCGGTCGATGGCCTGCTCCAGGCGGGTGCAGGACGCTGCGTCGATCACCGCGCCGACGAACGTCTCGTGCTCGGTGACGTCTCCGACGCGCAGGCTCGCGACGGTGTCCGCGAGGGGGCCCTCCAGCTTCCGCCACAGGCTGCGGGGGATGTAGGCGCGGGAGGCGGCGGAGCACTTCTGGCCCTGGTACTCGAAGGCGCTGCGGACCAGGGCGACCAGGAGGGCCTCGGGGTCGGCCGAATGGTGGGCGATGACCGCGTTCTTTCCGCCGGTCTCGCCGACCAGGCGGGGGTAGCTGCGGTAGGTGTCCAGGTGCTGCGCCGTGGCCTTCCACAGGCTGCGGAAGACGGAGGTGGAGCCGGTGAAGCTGACGCCGGCGAGGTGTTCGCTGGCCAGGGCCTGGGAGGCGATGGACTGCCCGTTGCCGTGGACGAGGTTGATGACGCCGGGCGGCAGGCCGGCCTCCTCGAAGACCCGCATGACGACGTCGCTGCTCAGGGCCGACTTCTCGGAGGGCTTCCAGACCACCGTGTTGCCCATGAGGGCGGGTGTTGAGGGCAGGTTGCCGGCGATGGCTGTGAAGTTGAACGGCGTGATCGCCAGGACGAACCCCTCAAGGCCCCGGTGGTCCATGATGTTCCACTGGCCCGGGTCCGAGGCGGGCTGCTGGTCGTAGATCGCGGCCGCGGAATGGGCGTTGTAACGGAAGAAGTCCGCGAGCTCGCACGCCGCGTCGATCTCGGCCTGGTGGTAGGTCTTGGACTGACCGAGCATGGTGGTGGCCAGCAGCTCGTCGCGGTACTTCCCGGTCACCAGGTCGGCGGCCCGCAGGAAGATCGCCGCCCGCTCCCACCAAGGGGTCATCGACCAGTCGCGGCGCGCGGCGAGAGAGGCGTCGATGGCCGCCTGCACCTGCTTCTCCTCCGCAGGCGTGATGTGGCCCAGCACATGCGCGTGCTCGTGCGGCGAGACCACCGCCTCCTGCTGCCCGGCGAACAAGCGCTCGCCGTTGATCACGTGGGGCAGCTCGCGGACCTGCCCGCCGATCCGGTCGATCTCGGCCCGCAGCCGGACCGCTTCCGGAGAACCGGGCGCGAAATCACGCACGGGCTCGTTCGCGGGCGTCGGCACGCGGACGCTGCCCGCGATGCTGGCGTTCGAATTTGCCATTGCTTACCTCAATCGATCTGGGAGGCGGGTCGCTGATCCGACCTACAGGACGGCTGGATAAAAGTTGTACTGAAATTTCAGAGCGACGGTACTTACACTGAACACATGCGTCAAGCGACTGAGCTGAACGAGACTGCCGGCGGAGCCGCCGTGGCCAGGCAGGGGACGAACGGCGGGCTGCGCCTGGCCGATCAGGCGTACCTGCGAATCCGGGACGAGATCGTCACGGTGCAACTGCAGCCGGGCGACCCCCTGGACGAGAAGGTCCTGAGCCAGCGGCTCGAGCTGGGCCTGACGCCCGTGCGGGACGCGCTCAAGCGCCTCACGTTGGAGCGGCTCGCGGTCATCTACCCGCGTCGGGGCACGTTCGTCACGGACATCAACATCAGCGACGAGCGCTGGCTGACCGAGGTGCGGATCGAACTCGAGGGCCTGGCTGCGGCGCTCGCCGCGGAGCGCGCCACCGACGAGGAGTGCGCCGCGCTGAGCCGGCTCGCGGGCACGCTCGAAGACGCTTCGGATCTGTCCCTGGACTACATCTCCGTCGATGCCGAGATCCACCGGGCCATCTACGCCGCGTCCCACAACCCGTACTTGGAAAGCAGCTTGAACCAGTACGCCAACCTCGCGCTGCGCATCTGGCACTACGGCATCCAGCGGATGCGTCCGCGCACGCCGCGCTCCTGCGCCCAGGATGAGGTCGTCGCCGCGATCTGCGCACGCAAGCCCGAGGCCGCGAGAAAGGCCGCGCAGAGCCACTTGCTCGGATTCTCCGCGGAGGTGCGATCGCTGCTGTAGTGCGCGGCCGGTGATGGAGGCGGACGGGCCGCGGGCCCGCCCGCCTTTTTTGCGTGTGTGTCAGGGTGGTGGTCAGTCCATTTTCGCGCGGGGCGCGGGAATGACCAGGCCGGCGGGGAACGCATCGGCCACGACGCGTCGGCACCAGGCCATCCGGGAGTCGGCCGGGCCGGGGCGGGCCGTCGCCCCGGCCGCCACAGCAAGACACGCTCTGGCCTCCGTACGGCCAGGCCCCAGGCGTCGGCACACACTGCGGCGCACGACGTCAGACGTGGGTCGGTGCTCCGGGCGCACTGCCGTGCAGAACAGTGCAGCGGCCAGCAGTTCGACTGCCGCATCCTCCCGGAGAGGGCTTTCGGTGAGGGGGTCTGTCGGCTTCACGGCTTCTCCCGAGCGCTTGAAGCATTGAACTAAAATTTCAGAATAGTTATCCTGCGAGACGGAATCAACTGCTGCAGCTTGCCGGATCCACCTCCGCACGCCGGGGCGGGGTTCGCGCGGAGCGTGCCATGTGCAGGCCGAGATTGCGATTGAAAATTTCGGATTACGTGACACGAAGGGTTGTGTGATCTGTGATCACATCATAGGGTCCTGATTCAACGCCCACGCCGACTGTGCGCTCGGGCTCGCCTCCAGGTGCCCGCCGACCGTGGCCCTCAACGGTTCCTCCCCCCGCCATCCGCGCGGCTGGACTCCCTCGAACAACTGCTGTTCCCCGCAACCCCACCCTTTCCGCCGGCCCTCCGTGATCAGGGGATCGATGTGATCAGTCACCTGCTGCTGCGCGCAGCTCAGAACAAGAAGCTGGAAAACCTCGTCAGCGGGCACCCGCTGACCCGGGGCTTGGTGAGCCGCTACGTCGCCGGCGTGAGCTGCGAGGAAGCAATCCGTGTGGCGCGGCAGATGAAGAGCGAGGGCATCGATGTGAGTCTCGACCTGCTGGGGGAACAGGTCGAGGATCTCGCCGAGTCGTCCGTCGCGACCGACCAGTACATCGAGACGGTGCACGCGATCGCTGAGCAGGCCCCCGGGTCGACGGTGTCCGTGAAACTGTCCCAGCTGGGCATCGCCGTGGATCCGCAGGCGTGTGCCAAGAACCTCGACCGTCTCCTGGAGGCCGCCGAGGAGGTCGGTGTCCTGGTGGAGGTCGACATGGAGCACAGCTCCGTGGGTCGGCCCACGCTGGAGACCTTCCGCGAGGCCCTGCCCCGCCACCCGAACACCCGCGTGGCCATCCAGGCCGCCATGCGCCGCACCCCGGAGGACCTGGAGTCCTTCACCGACATCAAGCCCCGGCTGAGGCTGGTCAAGGGCGCCTATGACGAGCCGCTGAGCAGGGCGCTGCGTGACCGCAAGGAGATCACCGCTCAGTACCTGTTCCTGGCGGACTGGGTCCTGGCCCACTGTCCGGATCCGGCTTTCGGCACACACGACGACGTGTGCATCGAGCACGCCAAGAAGGCCGCGGCAGCCGCCGGGGTCGGCAAGCGCGATTTCGAGTTCCAGATGCTCTACGGGGTCAGGCGCGATGTGCAGCGGCAGCTGGTGCGTGAGGGCTACCGCGTCCGGGTCTACGTGCCCTTCGGCACCCAGTGGTACCCGTACCTGATGCGGCGCATGGCCGAGCGCCCGGCCAACCTCCTGTTCTTCCTCCGTTCCGTGGTGGGCCGCTGACATGGCACCGGAACTCGACGTTGCCGTTGTGGGAGCCGGGCTGACCGGCGCGGCCACCGCCTGGGCCCTGAGCCGCGCGGGCCACTCGGTCGCCGTGTTCGACGCCCACGGCTTCGGACATGACAAGGGCAGTTCACACGGAACCTCCCGAATCTTCCGCCGTATCTACCCGGACGCCCTTTACGTCGGGATGACCGGCCGCGCACAAGAGGGCTGGCGGGAACTGGAATCGGAGAGCGGTACGACCCTGCTCCAAGTGCGAGGCGGCATCGACCATGGCCGAAGCCGCGATCCCCAGGCCCTTGCCGCCGTCGCTGCCGAGCACAACCTCGCACATGAACTGCTGTCGGCGCCCGAAGCCGAACAGCGCTGGCCGGGCATGGTCTTCGACGGTCCGGTGCTCTTCCAGCCCGACGCAGGGGTCGTCAACGCGGACGCGAGCATCAGCGCCTTCCTGGAGGTGGCACGGCGTAAGGGGGCACGCCTCGTACAGCACACCCCGGTGGAGGCGATCGAGGTCCTCGACGACCACGTCGTGGTGCACGCCGGTCAGACCGTACGGGCGCGCCGTGTCGTCCTGGCCGCCGGCGGGTGGCTACCGGAACTCGTCGCGGTCTGCGACCTCGACATCCCGCTGCCGCGTCTCCAGGTCACGCAGAAGCAGGTATTCCACTTCCGCCAGCGCGACCCGCAGGCGGTGTTCCCCGTCCTGGTGCACAAGGACCGCCACCAGATCTTCGGGCTTCCCTCCGGAGCCGACGGCGGCCCCGAGCCCGCGATGAAGGTCGCTCAGCACGACGGGGGCACACCCACCACGGCCGGCACCCGAAGCGGCACCATCGACCCGGACGGCCGCCGGCTCATTACGGACTACGTCGGTCAATGGCTCCCCGGGCTCGACCCGGAACCGGTGGCCGAGGGCACGTGCCTGTACACGATGACCGATGACGAGGACTTCGTCCTCGACCGCCGGGGCCCCGTCGTTGTCGCGTCCCCCTGTTCTGGCCACGGCGCGAAGTTCGCCCCGCTGCTGGGCGAGATGATCAGCGACCTCGCCCTCGGACGGGCCGATACGCATCCGCGCTTCGCACTCAGCCGCGACCTGTCGAGGGTAGACCGGTGAGCGGGCCGGCCCCGTCCGTGCAGCCGTCCCTGCCGGCCGACCAGCTCTACGCCGTACTGCACCAGTCGATCATCAACGACGCCACGCCAACGGGAACCCGGCTGCGTGTGCCTGACGTCGCCGCCCAGATGGGCACCAGTGTGACGCCCGAACGCGAGGCCATCCGCCGTCTGGAAGGGATCGGACTGGCCGTCCGCGAGCCCCACAAAGGCGCTGTGCTCAAAGGGTTCACCCCACAGGAACTCATCCATGTATACGACGTACGCCTCCTGCTGGAGGCCGAAGCAGCCCGGCAAGGCGTCCAACGGCTGTCCGAAGCGCTGGTCGAGAAGATGGCCGAGGAATGCACAGCCATGCGCACCGCTGCCACGGAAGGCCGCATCCTCGACGCACTCGACCACGACGAGGCCCTCCTCACCACGCTGTACACCGCGAGCGGCAATCCGGTCCTGAAGGACACGATCCGGTCGCTGTGGCAGCAGTGTCGCGCCTACAAGGTCCTGGGAGCCATCGCAGCCGACCACGGACCCGACTCGTCCCTGTGGTCCTACCAGCCGTTGCTGGTCGAAGCCGCCCGCCGGCGCGATCCCGACGCGGCGACCGATCTCACCCGACAGTCACTGCTCAGCGCCCGCTCCCGGATCCAGACCATGTTCCACGACGAAGCCGAAACGCCATGACCGCACCGTCGCACGAACCAGCCCCCGGACAAACGACGGCCCCGACGTGTCACTGCGGACAGGAACTGGCCCGCTGCATCACCTGCGGCGACCCGCGGTGTCTCAGGTGCGACCCGTATCGCTCCGACGACTGCGGTAGTACCGGGACTGAACCAACGCCATGACCCACGCCCCTGCCCCGTCCGGTGACCGCTCGTTCGTCGTCATAGGCGAAACCAACCTGGCCCGCCGCGTGTGCGCATCCCTGAGAGAGGGTGCGCACACCGTCCAGCACTTGACCGAGCCCCGCGACGACGAACTGCGCGCGGCGATGACACCCTCACCTGATGCCGTAGCAGTCCTGCTGCACGACGACGTAGCCGCGCTGCGCTACGCGCTGGCCGTCGCCCACATGTCCGCCCACGTCCCGATCACTGTGACGATCTTCGACCGGACGGTGGCCGACGAGCTGTTGCGACTCCTGCCGCAGTGTCATGTGACGTCCCCGGCCGATCTGGCGGCTCCGGCCCTGGCCGGGCCGTGCGCCGACGCCGCCATCGTGGCGATGCGGCGAAAGGACGGGCGCACGCACGCCATCCGGGTCGTCGACGGGGAGTCTCCGATCGCCCAGCTGTGGAAACCGGAGCGGCCTCACTGGCGTTCGCGGTTCGGCCGGCTGGCGGGACAGCTGCGTCCGCACGACGCAGGAACAAGGATCATGCTCACGGGCCTGCTGGGCATGCTCGCCGCCCTCCTCGGTGACCTGACCTGGCTGCTCGCTCACGGCCACCACCCCGCCCAGGCACTCTTCGACGCCGCGCGCGTCGTCGCCACCGTCGGCCCGGCAACTGCCCCCACCCACTCCACCGCGTACCTGGTGCTGGCCAGCGTGGCCATGCTCAGCACGATCGTCTTCAGTGCCATGTTCACCGCCGGCATCATCGAACGCATGCTCAGCCCCCGACTGGTCGGGCTGATCGGACCCCGCACACTTCCCCGCTCCGGTCACGTGATCGTCGTGGGCATCGGCCAGGTCGGCCTGCGCCTGTGCGGCGAACTGCGGCGCCTGGGCATCCCCGTCGTCGGTGTGGAACGAGACCCCGAGGCGCCAGGCGTGCGCCTGGCCCGGACCCTGGGCATCCCCGTCCTGACCGGCCACGGCGGAGACCGGGCCGTCCTGGAGAAACTGCACCTCCATCAGGCCCGGGCGCTGGCCGCCGTCGGCTCCGACGACCTCGACAACATCGCCGTGGCCATCGCCGCGCACGGAGTCTCTCCCAGAACCCGCATCGTGCTGCGGGCAGGGGAACACGAGGCGATGGCCGAAACCCGTTCCCTGCTGCCCCTGGGCACCATCCGCGACGTCACCAGCCTCTCCGCGGCCTACGTGCTGGCCCGGCTGCTGGACACCCCGGCCACCGGTGTCATCGCACACCGGCACCACATGTTCGTGGAACTGCCCGCAGACACGTTCGCGCCCTGGCCGCTCGCGGCGCGCCAGGGATGCTCCCACGTGGACGTCGCCCTGACCGACTGACCAGCAGCTCGCACCTCAACCGCTCGCACCTCAACGCATCAAGGAGAACCCGCGCATGCCGCAGGAAGTACGCGCTGTCGTCGCGCACGCCGCCAAGGAACCCGTCACCGTCGAGACCGTCCTGGTGCCGGACCCCGGCCCTGGCGAGGCCGTGGTCCGCATACAAGCCTGCGGGGTCTGTCACACCGACCTGCACTACCGCGAAGGCGGAATCAACGACGACTTCCCCTTCCTCCTCGGGCATGAAGCAGCAGGCATCGTCGAGTCCGTCGGCGACGGAGTCACCGAGGTCACGCCGGGCGACTTCGTCATCCTGAACTGGCGCGCCGTCTGCGGACAGTGCCGCGCCTGCCGCAAGGGCAAGCCCCAGTACTGCTTCAACACCCACAACGCGACGCAGAAGATGACGCTCCTCTCGGGGCGGGAACTCACTCCGGCCCTGGGCATCGGCGCGTTCGCCGAGAAGACCCTCGTCGCCGCCGGACAGTGCACCAAGGTCAACCCCGCCATCGCGCCCCAAGTGGCCGGTCTGCTCGGCTGCGGCGTGATGGCCGGGATCGGCGCCGCGATCAACACCGGCCAGGTGAGCCGCGGGGACTCGGTCGCGGTCATCGGCTGCGGCGGCGTCGGCGATGCCGCCATCGCCGGCGCACGACTCGCCGGAGCGGCGACCATCATCGCGGTGGACCGCGACGCGCGGAAACTCGACAAGGCCCGGGAGTTCGGCGCCACCCACGTCGTCGACGCCCGACGGGCCAACCCGGTGGAGGCCATCCGCGACGTCACCGACGGCTTCGGCGCCGACCTCGTGATCGACGCCGTCGGGCGCCCCGAAACCTGGGAGCAGGCGTTCTTCTCCCGAGACCTCGCGGGCACCGTCGTCCTGGTCGGAGTACCGACCCCGGACATGACCGCCCCCGAGATACCCCTTCTCGAATACTTCGGCCGCGGCGGCGCACTCAAGTCGTCCTGGTACGGCGACTGCCTGCCCTCCCGAGACTTCCCCACCCTGGTCGACCTGCACCTGCAAGGACGCCTCCCCCTGGAGAAGTTCGTCACCGAGGAGATCGGCATCGGCAGTGTCGAAACGGCCTTCGAGAAGATGCACCGCGGAGACGTTCTGCGCTCGGTGGTGGTCCTGTGACCTCCGAGCCGCACCGACACGAAGGCATCGAACGCGTCGTCACCTCCGGAACCTTCTCCCTGGACGGCGGCACATGGGACGTCGACAACAACGTCTGGCTCGTCGGCGACGCCGACGAAGTCATCGTGATCGACCCCGCACACGATGACGCGAAAATCGCCGACGCCATCGGTAACCGCAGAGTCGTCGCCATCGTGTGCACCCACGCCCACAACGACCACATCAACGCCGCCCCCGCCCTGGCCGACCGGACCGGAGCCCCCGTACTGCTCCACCTCGACGACCGCCTGCTGTGGCGGCAGACCCACCCGGACCGGGCCCCGGACGGCTACCTGTCCCACGACCGCCGCCTCACCGTGGCCGGCACGGAACTCACCGTCCTTCACACTCCCGGACACGCCCCCGGAGCGATCAGCCTGCACGCCCCCGAACTGGGCACCGTCTTCACCGGCGACACCCTCTTCCAAGGAGGCCCCGGCGCCACCGGCCGCTCGTTCTCGGACTTCCCCACCATCATCCGCTCCATCCGCGACCAACTGCTCACGCTTCCCCCGGACACCGTCGTCCACCCCGGCCACGGCACCTCCACCACCATCGGAGCCGAGGCCAACGATCTGCAGAAATGGATCGATCGAGGTCACTGACCTGCTGGACCAAGAAGTCACCCCCGCCCAGGGCTACTTGCGCGACGACCTCACCTCACAGCAGCTGCCGCCCGTCGGGCCTTCACCGGCATCCTGAGGAGTGAGCTCGGCGGCGCCGCAACCTTTGCAAACCGCTGCACCCAGGCCGATACCTTTTTCGGCTCCAGCTTGGGAAGCGACAGCGCTTGCGAGGTGACATGGTCTCTGACCTGGTTCTTCGTCATGCAGCGGGACGAGAATCCAACTCGCTCTCTCAGCTTGGGCAGCGACGGCGCTTGTGCGCCCGATGTGGCTCTGACGTGCGCAGGTGCCTTGCTTCCGAACGAGTTGCGCGGGTTGGATCGCACCGCTGTTGACCGTGGTTGACCGCCCTTACGGGCACGCTGTGGGGGCACGACGTCGGAGTAAGCGGTCGGGGAGTAGCCGACGGACCTTCGGAGGTGTCCGCATCCATGTGCCTCGCGCATCGCCGGAGATGCGTGATTGCGGATGCGTGCGTGCGCCGGCCTCCCGCTGTCATTCGACGTCGACTCCGTAGGCGTGGGCGAGGCCGCCGAGGCCGTCCGCCCAGCCTGGCTCAGGCGCCGCGGATCACGCGTAGGATCCGGGCGTGTTCGCTCCGCGCCCGCGACGGCGGAGCAGGAGCAGACCCCCGAGGAGGGCCGAGGCCCCGGCGGCGGACCAGGCCAGGACGCCGTCCGCCCCGGTGGCGGCCAGATCGTGGGGGGTGCCGCCCTGCGGGCGCGTCCCGCCGCCTGCCGCGCTGCCCGAGGCGTCGTCCGCCGTCCTGGTTTCGCGTGCGGCGCCCGGCGCGGACGCGCCGACGTCCTCCGGGTCCCGGGTGTAGGTCAGCGTGCCGTAGCCGAGGTGGTCGTAGCTCCAGCCGGCCCCGCCGCGGAGCCCGCCGCCGTCCTCGGGCATGAGCTTGTCCTTGTAGGCCGTGATGTTCGGTACGTCCAGCCCCCGGCGCACCGCGTAGTGGTTGTGGATCAGGGCCCAGATGGGACGGGTGCTGCCCCGGCCCTGCTCGCTGATCTCCGGTTCGGTGTGCAGGACTCCGAGCTGGCCCGGCCGACGCCGGCCCATGCGGCGCGAGTACGAGGTGTACGGAACGTCCTTGCCGAGGTTGTAGCGGGCGACGTACTCAGCGCCCTTCATGAACCGGTTGTCGTCGTACCCGTACAGATCCTCGCCCAGGTTCCAGGCCATCTCGCAGAGCGCGCCCATCCAGCCGACACCGGCCATGGTGTGCTCCTGGTCCCGGCCGCTCTCCTCCCACTGCCCGAGGACGACGCCGTCCGCCTCCTCGTGCAGGACGGGGATGGCCCGTTTGACACAGCCGTTGCCGTCGCCGTCCTTGAAGTACTCCACCGCCCGGTCGATCTTGGCCTGGTCCTCGGTGAGCCCGCCGATGGCGATGATGGACGCCAGGGTGCACAGTTCCCAGTTGGCCCGGTAGTTGCTGGGGACGGCGTCGTTGTGGTTGGCCAGGAAGTAGTCGTTCATCGGGTAGAAGATGTCGACCAGCATGGACTGGAACCGGCCGAGGTCGAATCCGTCGTAGTCGCGCATGATCTCGCCGGCGTTGGCCAGCTGATACCCCTGGATGCCCGCCAGCAGGTACCGGTCGGCGTTCCCGCCGAGCTCCTTGAGGGTGGCCGACCAGGCGTTGAGGATGTCCCGCGCCTTGTCCCCGTGCCCGGCGTCCCCGGTGATCTTCCAGCGCAGGGCGTTCTGGTAGGCCGCGGCGGTGTCCCGGAAGAGCAGGTGGACGTTCGCGCCCTCGCCACCGCGGATGACGGTCGCGACGGGCCGCGGCCGGTAGTCGGTCGCCGAGTCCCGGCTGCTCAGCAGCCGCTTCCAGCCGTCCGTCCAGGGCTGCGCACCCGCCTTGACCTTCTCGGCCATCCGGTCGAAGTCGGCCTGCGTGTGCAGCAGCGCCGGGTGGGCGAACCCGCCCTTCGGGGCCGTCGGCACGGCTGACGCGGTCCCCGTGGCCGCCCCGATCGCACCGGCGCCGGCACCGGCCGCGCCGGCGAGCTTCAGCATTCCGCGACGGCTGAGCGAACGGTCTGTGGTGGCCTGCTCCATCGAACTGTCTCCTGGTTCTTCTCCGGTCCTGTACCAAGGAGACGCGCGCCGCACCGGCGTATAACAAAAAACAGTCCGCGGCCCGGTGCGCTTCCAGCTGCGGCTGCCGGCCCGAGGTCCTGCAAGCCCTTAGCCTCGGACTTTCACACCGTGGGCTGCCCAAGCCTTGATCACAAACCCGAGAAGTGCCTCTGACTTGCAACGATAGGACTTGTCGAGAGTCCAGATCGTTCCGTGGAAAGAAGCACTTCTCAGGTGAAGAAGCGTATCGGGTCGTACCCGCATGTCCGCGTTGAGGGCGGCGGCCGGTCGTGGTCTCCCAGGACGGGGCGGTGTCGCTGGTGGAATGTGCGGGCCGTCCCAGCCGGTCAAGGGCTGCCTTCGGCGTCGCTCCGCGATGGCCTTCGAACTCGTGTGTGCCGCTGCCGACGTCGGCCGGCTCAGGCGTCCCGCTTGATGAACAGGGTCCCCCACAGGGCGAGCAGGGCGGCGCCGTAGGCGGTGAAGACCAGACCGCCCGCGAGGGGCCGGAGCGGCGCCGGGCCGCCGTCGAGGGGCGTCTGCGAGGTCACGGCCATCATCCGCTCGCCCGCTGTGAACGGCAGGTAGGCGGACAGGGATTGGGCCGACCCGAAGGCGTCCATCCCGAGGATCAGCGAGATCAGGCCTTCAATGATCACGGGCACGGTGATGAGCAGTACGACGGCCGCCGGGACGTTGCGGGCGATGCCGGCGAGCGTGAGCCCGAACAGCGCGCAGACCACGAGGAACACCACGTAACCGGCGGCCACCCGGCCCATCGGGGGCGCGGTGAACACCTCCTCGGCGCTCGGTCCGCCCACCAGCAGGCCGATCCCCAGGCTCTCGGCGGCCAGGAGCACCCCGACCACGGCGACCACCGCGGCAACGACCAGGGCCTTGGCGGCCCACAGGTGCATGCGGCGCGGGAACGCCGTCAGCGAGGCGCGGATCGTCCCGTACCGGTACTCGTGCCCCGTGGCGAAAACGCCGATCAACCCCATGAAGACAAAGATCAGCGGGATCATGCCGGTACCGCCGCTGAGCGCCAGCGCGGCCGAGTCGCCGGCGATCGGCCCGCCGTGGCTCTTGCCGTCAAGGGTGAGCACGAGCGCCAACAGCCCCTGGGCGACAGCGGACAGCCCGATCAGCCACCACGTGGACCGCACGGTGGTGAGCCGAACCCATTCGTAGCGCAGCGCGCTGGTCATCGCGTTCCCTCCGGGGTGTCTGGGTTGCTCGCCGCAGCGGCCACCCTCATCGATCGAGGTGCCACGGAGGAAGCGACGAACTGCTCGGCGTCGGCGGTCGCCTCCAGGAACGCCTCCTCCAGCGTGGCCGCCCGGTCCGTGAGCTCATGCAGCATGATCTGGTTGGCGTACGCGAGCTCCCCGATACTCGCCCGGTCGGCGCCGCTGACCGCGATCGAGGTGCTGTCCATACGTTCGATCCCGGCGCCTTCGGCCAGGAGCAGTTCGGCCAGCTGGTCGGTGTGCGGGCTCTGGACCACGACGAGACTGCGAGAGCTCTTCGTCACGAAGTCGGCGACCGATTCGTTCGCGATCGTCCGGCCCTTGCCGATCACCACCAGGTGGTCGGCCATCAGGGCCATCTCGGCGAGCAGGTGACTGCTGACGAAAACGGACCGGCCGGATGCGGCGAAGGACTTGAGGAAGCCGCGTAGCCAGTTGATGCCCTGTGGGTCGAGCCCGTTGGCCGGCTCGTCGAGGATCAGCGTGTGAGGGTCGCCGAGCAACGCGGCCGCCAGCCCCAGCCGTTGGCCCATGCCGAGGGAGAAACCCTTCGGCTGCTTCTTCGCCACCGGCTCCAGCCCGACCATGTGGAGTACCTCGTCGACCCGCGCGTCCGGCACGCCCGCGGCCGCGGCGAGCATCCGGAGGTGGCTGCGCGCCTTGCGGGTCGGGTGGAAGGCCTTCGCGTCCAGCAGGGTGCCCACCTCGCGCATCGGGTGGCGAAGCTCCCGATACGGCTTGCCGCTGAACAACGTCCGCCCACTTCCGGCGTCCAGGCCGAGCATGAGCCGGATCGTGGTCGACTTGCCGGCCCCGTTCGGGCCGAGGAACCCCGTCACCCGGCCCGGGCGGACCTCGAACGAGAGGTCATGAACGGCGACCGTGGCGCCGTAGCGCTTGTGCAGGCCCGTGGCTTCGATCATGCTCTCTCTCCTGCCGTCGTGCTGTCGTCGGTTCGGGCCGTGTCGGGCCCGGTCAGAAGCGCGTGCATGTCAGCGCTCGAACTTCCAGGTGACGCGTGGAGCCGCGTCTCCGGCGACCTCGACCACGCTCACCGGCACAGAGACCTGGGTGCTGCCGGACTTCGCCGTGCAGGTGATCTTCGCGTTCTGCACCGCCGCGAGGTCCGGGCACGACACGCCGTCGATCTCCTTTCCGATCCACGGCAGGGGGTGATACCAGGTCTCGATGTGCGTCGCCACGAGATCGCCACTGAGGCCCGGCTGGTCCTGCACCTCCGCGTACCCGCCGCTGGCGGGATCGGCGGTGTTTTTCTGCACATTCATGCCCGTGAGGGCGAACGTGCCTGCCGCGACAGCGCCGACGAGGGCCACCGGTACCGCGACGGCGACAATTGCCTTTGCTTTCATGCTGACCTCCAGGCCGGGATGGGAACGGGCACAACTCTCGCCGCCTGCACCCCTCCACCGCCTCGACCAAAAGGCCACGGTCCCCGTAGGCCGCGACGTCCGGGTCATCCTTTCGGCCGACCCGCCCCGGGTTCACCCACAAGATCGCGGACAGCCCGTTTTCTTGCCGAGGTCGCAGCCGCGAAAGTCTCTGTGCCGATGCTGTCGGCGGCCTTGACGCTTTGCGAGTCGATGATCCCGGCCGACGGTTTGGGCTCACGACCTTCGGCGATGCGTATCTCGTGCTAGCCCCGCGCTTTCGCGACTGCGAATGTCCGGCGCTTGATCAAATAAGCGAGGAGTGTATCTGACCTGGGGCGATGGGACTTGTGGACAGCGCGATATCAGCGGCGTTGGCGCCATGGCGCAAGCAGCGGGCGGTGCACGATCCGGGCAAGATCCTGCTGGACGTGGCGCTCGCGGTGGCGCTGGGCGGGGACTGTCTGTCCCATGTCGCCATGCTGCGGGCCGAGCCGGCGGTGTTCGGGCCAGTGGCCTCCGACCCGACCAACTCCCGCCTGATCGACAGGCTTGCCGGCAGCGGGAAGCGCGCGCTGGCCGCGATCCGCCGGGCCCGCGCCCAGGTCCGCGAACATGTCTGGGCGTTGGCCGGGGAAGCCGCCCCCGACCAGGGCGGACAGGTGATCGTGGACCTGGACGGGATGCTGGTGATCGCGCACTCGGACAAGCAGGACACCGCAGCGACCTGGAAGCGGACGTTCGGCCACCATCCGATCACGGGGTTCGTCGGCCACGGGGCGGGCGGCGCTGGTGAGCCGGTGGCGGACCTGCTCAGAGCGGGGAACGCGGGGAGCAACACGGCCGCCGACCACACCACCGCCACCCAACTGGCCCTGGTCCAGCTCCCGAAGAGGTTCCGGCGCGGGCGCCGCACTCTGATCCGCACCGACTCCGGCGGCGACACCCACGAGTTCGTCAACTGGCTCGAGGCACGGGGCCGGTGGCTGTCGTACTCGGTCGGCATGACCATCACCGACACCATTCACCAGACCGTGATGAAGGTCCCGGCTTCGGCCTGGACCCCGGCCGTCGAGCCCGGCGGGGAGGACCGCGACGGCGCCTGGGTGGTCGAGATCGGCGGGGACCGCCTGAAGGGGTGGCCGAAGGGGATGCGGCTGATCGTCCGCAAGGAGCGCCGCACCCCGGAGCCCAACTTCGCTTCACCGACGCCGACGGCATGCGCCTGACCTGCTTCGCCACCAACACTCCCGGCGAGGCCATCGCCGGGTTCGAACTGCGCCACCGCCAGCGCGCCCGCCGCGAGGATCGCATCCGAGACGCCCGCTCCACCGGCCTGCGCAATCTTCCCTTCCACGGCCTCGCCCAGAACCAGATCTGGCTGGAGATAGTCCAGCTCACCCTGGACCTGCTGGCCTGGATGCCGATGCTCGCCCTGACCGGCAAGATCCGCCGCTGGGAACCCAAGCTTCGCTTCCGCCTGTTCTCAGCCGCCGCGCAACTCGTCACCACCGGCCGCCGCCGCTACCTCTGCCTCGCGGCGCACTGGCCCTGGACCGACGTGATCACCGCAGCGGCCGATCAGCTCCAAGCCCTGCCGGACCCCGGCTGACCAGCACCTTCGAGTCCCTGCGGAACAACATCACCCCACCGGAGCAGTGGAACCCGGCGCCCACCCGACGCGACAGCCGGGCCACCACCATTCCCACAACCAGCCCGCAACAGCGAAACGGCCCGCCGGAGAAACCGACGGACCGTCATGCAAGATCGAGGTTAGAGGGGATCCACCCGTTTCAGCCGGTATACGCAGCCTTTGAGTGGAACGCCATTTTCGGCAGTGTCGAATGTGCGGGCGCGCGGCTCGCCGAGCCCTGCGGACGGCGGCTCGCCCCCGTACAAGGGGCCGTATCGGAGGAATCCGATACGGCCCCTTGATCGTTTACGGCGAACGCGCGGGGCCCGCAGGCCCGGGGCACCTACTGGGCGGCGGTGCCGTCCTTGCGCACCAGCCGGTCGTGAGCCTCTTCGAGCCTGTCCGTGATCTGCTCGACGCCGATGGCGTCAAGGCCCTTCTGCCGTCCCGCCACGGCGGCCTTCGCCGCGGACGACGCGGAGGCGAACAGGGCCCAGGAGTCGGCCGTGTAGTCCGCCTGCGCCGGACGTCCGATCTTCTCCAGGGCGCCCCGGATCGGTGTCGTGTCCACAGTGCTGTCCACGTCCCCGGAGATGGCGTTGAACGCGTCGAGAACGATCTTTCCGGACTTGAGGACGAACCTCGCCGTGTGCGCGCCGTCGGGCAGACCGCGGAGCGCGTACGTCGCGAGGCGCTTGTCGGTCGCGGCCGTCTTCGCGTCCCGTGCGATCAGCTTTCCGTCGACGTAGACGTCGAGGACGGCGGTGCCGTCGTTGCCGCCGATGACGTCGATGCCCGTGCCGGTGAACGGGACGGTGAACGACGAGCCGGCGGTCGTGCCGGTCGACGTCGACCGGTACCAGTCCATCGCGTCGCCGAAGGAGGCTTTCCTGCTCCACGTGCCGTCGTAGGTGACCGAGCTGTCCATGTTGTCGAGCTGTGCGCGGGCGTAGGGCGTGTACCCGTCGATCTTCTCGACCTTCAGGTTGTCGAACGCCGTCTTGTGGAAGTCGGATCCGAGCTTGACGCGGCCTTCGGTCTGCGGAGTCGGGTCCTGGTACGTGGAGACGGCTTTGCCGTCGATGTACGTCGTGATCGTCGCGCCCTTCGCCTCGATGGCGAGGCGGTAGCCGTCGGATGCCGCGACCGTTCCCGACTTGACGGCCGTGCCGTATTCGTAGAACGTCCAGGCGCCGGTCGGCCCGATGCGCACGTTGTAGGCGGCGTCGCTGATCGCCATGCCCTTCTGCTGACGGACGCCCAGGGCGGCGAGTCCGCCGTCCGGGTCAGGGAACGAGACGTCGACGGTGGCCCGGTAGTTCTCCCAGCGGAAGTCGCCGACCGTCGTGTTCGGGGTGTGGCGGTTCCAGGCGCCGGTGTCCTTCATGGACTGGTCCATGTACTGGTACAGAACGTTGTTGCCGCTCGCGTCCTCACCGACCTCCCAGGCGCCGGTCTGGTCGACCATGTAGCGAGGCTGATTGCCGCGCGACCTCAGGTAGGGCTGGGACGTCTTGTCCGCGCCGTTGCCGGTGCCGACCTGGACCCTGCCCTCCTCCTCGTACCCGAAGTCGTCGGCGTACAGGGCGTTGTCGCGGGTGTTGTGCTTCTTGCCGGTCGCGTCGGTGTCCAGCACTGTGCGGTCCCGGGACTCGGGCAGGCGTTGCTTCGTCGCCTTGTCGTGGCTCTTGTCGAGCGTCGTCAGGGTCACGATCGACCTCGGCTTGACCGTGTGGGTGTAGTACCCATCGCTGCCGGGCCGGATCTCGTCGACGAGGTGCTTGAAGTTCGCGTCGTAGGGCCGGCCCGCGTCCGGTCCGCGGGTTTCCCAGATCTCCATGGTCGGGTCGGATCCGAGTCGCATGTTCTCGGCTTTGATCCGGTAGGTCTTGGGCTGGGCGCTGTCGTTGACGACGATCGTGGAGAAGTCCTTCTTACGGGGATCCGCGAGCGTCATATAGCTGGGGGCCCCGTTGGAGCCGTCGAGGTCGACGGTGCCGCTCACCCCGCTGTAACTGGCCTCCGGCACGGTGCGCCAGATGCCCGCCGTGTTCGTGTCGTTCTCCCAGCCGGTCTTCGCGAACTGGGTGAGGTGCTGCATCACGTAGATGGCCGCGTCGTAGTGGAGGTAGCCCGACCACGGGTCGCGGGCGCTGACGAGTTCCTTGTGGCTGTACTGGGCGCCTTCGTAGAAGGAGCCGATCGCCGGCTGGAAGATGTAGTGCGTCCGCTTGGAGTTGGCATAGCTCTTCACAGAGCGGTTCGCGAGGTCGAGTGCGCTTTGGACGCCGCCGATGCCGGTGCTCGTCCCGTTCGGGCCCTCGGTGTTGTTGACGCGGTAGTCGGTGTAGCCGAAGGAGGCGACTCCCTCGCTGTACCAGACTTCCTTGTCCTCGTTGTACTTGTTCTCACCGGTCGCCAGCCTGGTGTACGGCAGATTGGTGTCGCTGCCGGCGGGCCCGTCGTGCCGGTCCTCGGTGGTGTAGTGGTAGCCGACCGCGTCGACCATGCCGAAGAGTTCCGCGTCGCTGAGCATCGACGGCCCGATATTGAGAGTGGTGTTCTCGTCGGCGGCGATGATCTTGATGCTGTGGTAGGCCTTCTCGGCCTTCTCCCGCTTTTTCGCCGGGATGCCGTAGCGGGGGTCAGCGAAGTCCGTGTCGGACAGAATCGCCTTCTTGTACCACTTGATGAAGGCCTCGTCCGGATCCCGCGTCTCGTTCGTGTCCGGGTCGACGTAGTCGACCATGTACCCGTATTTCTCATAGGCGTCGAGGATCGTCTCCTTGTACCACTTGTACATCTCGTCGGAGCCGGTGCCCTTGTTCCATTCGTTCTGAACCCATCGGGGCATGACCCAACGGAGAATCGAGACCTTGAGCTTCGGGTTGACCGTCTTGGCGTCCGCTGCCAGTTGGAAACCCGGGGAGCGCGACGCGTCGGCGAGTTCGTCCGCTGTGCGCATGGTCGCCGGGTCGGAACCGGTCGACGTGTTCGTGTCCGAACCCATCTCGACCTTGACATGGTTGATCAGGGGGTTCTTCCCACCGAACAGCACGCGGATGAGCTCCCAGTACCGGCCGGGGTGCTCCGCCTTGTAGTCCATCAGCAGGTTGCTGGTGCTGTTGCAGCTGAGCACGCCGAGGCCCTTGTAGGTCAAACCGTTCACGTTGTCGGCGCGAACGTCGTCCCCGTCGACCACGACCTCCACGGGATCGTCCGCGGTGTGGGCGGCGGGGGCGGTGATCACTCCGGCCGCGAGTGCCATGGTGGTTGCCGCGGCAAGCGACATCCAGCCGAGTCTTCGCTGTGTGCCCATTCCGCTTCGACTCCTTGTTCTCGTAGGGCGTACGACGCCAGACGTTCGAGATTCCGAAAGGTGTCCGCGATTCCGGAAGGACCGTAGGTGGTAAGCGATTTCTACGTCAATCCCCGTGCACGTCATGCCAATTGAGGTCCCCTTGGCGTCCTCACCGGCTGGAAAACGCCTGGACGCCGAGGCGGCCGTCGCGGGACACTGCCGCACTCGGAGGGAGCGGGACGGAAACACCTGAATCGCACAAGGGGCACAAGGTCCAGCCGGGCAGAGCCCTCGGTACTCCTCGCACTTCGTCACTACGCACGGGAGTCGGCCCGGCCGCGGATTCGGCCTCTCCGCGTTCGCGGCGGTGCGGGATGACCAGGCCGGTACCCCGGTAGCCGCCGTCGGCGATCACCGTCGTGCGGCCGACGGCGGCCTTCGCCCCGGACCGCTCCCACGCCTTGGAGTCGTTTAGGTTGCCGGGTAATGGCGGCCGACCCCGACGACCAGCCGGGTGTCGGCACCGATGACGACCTGATCAGCCGCAACCCGTGCCGGATCAAGGGCGCTGGCAAGGAGTCCGCCGCTGTACGCCGCACCGCCATTTGGCCCGTGTTTCCGGAGAAGTCACTGGTCACCGGTGAGTTCCTCGGCACAGCTCCGCGGCCCGCTCCTCCAGAACCACCCGGCGCCCTATTGTCCGCACCAGCACATCAGGCACCCTCCAATTCCCTTTCCCGGCCCGGTGTCCAGCCGCCCTTTCGGCTCGTAGGGGAATGACTACCCGGCGCGTCACCGGTTCCGGCGACCCGCGGGCGGCCTGGCGGCAGATCACCTCAAAACGATCGGGGTGCCGACCGGGCACCCCACCCGCCGCTCATGCCAGGCCCGCGACCGGCGACTTCAGGTTCGAATGTGCCCACTGCCACTGCTGCTGGGCCTGGTTGTTGCGCGACCACTGGGTGGTGCGCGCCGTCGCCGGTGTCGAGGTTGTACACGTTGAGAGCCTTGCCACTGTTGCGGTTGGTCCCGCGGCAGCTGCCAGGTACCTTTCCGGCGTCGAAGCTGTGCGATCCGGCATCAGCACGATGTCGTCGCCAGGATGGTCGCTCAGCACGGTGCGAAAGATCGTGAACACCCATCGGGTACACCGGCGGCACATGGTCCATGCCCATGCGGCGCACGGTGATCGCCGACCCGAAGGGCTCCGGCCCAAGACGTCCGGGGGTGCGCCGGACAGCCGCCACCGGCAGGCCACTGCTCGTCGAACGTATCCGCGGCGGTGGAGCCCAGGTGTGCAGCGCCAGCCTTACAGGAGGCGCACAGGTTGATCACAGCGGGCGGAGAGGTCGCGCCCATACCGTCCTGGGCATGCAGAACTCACCTCTTCCCCGCCGCGGCTTCCTCGCCGGGACGCTCGGCCTCGCCCTGTTCGGCGCCACCGCCTGCGGAAGCTCGTCGAACACGTCGAACACGTCGAACGCCTCGACCGGCTCCGCCGCGTCCACCAGCACTGCGGCCGCCGCCGCGAGCGGCAGCGAGCAGACGCCCAGCCTCGAAAGCCTCACGTCGGAGGTGAAGGGCAAGTTCAAGCAGTACACCTACAAGGACGCGAAGACCGGCCAGTCCCTGCCCTACAACCTGTACGTCCCCGCTGACTACGACGCCTCCAAGTCCTACCCCTTGGTTCTCTACATCGCCGACTCCAGCCTCGTCGGCCAGGACGTGACGGCGCCGCTGTCGCAGTACGGCGCGTTGATCTGGGCCGGCGCAAGCGAGCAGGCCAAGCACGAGAGCATCGTCCTGGTTCCGGAGTACCCGTCGGTGATCATCGACGACCACGGCAGCTACACCACGACCGACTACGTCGAGATGACGCCCCGCCTGCTCAGCTCGGTCACCGGCAAGTACAGCGTGAACGCCAAGCGGATCTACGGCACCGGGCAGTCGATGGGGTGCATGACGGTCATGTACCTGGCCGCCAAGCACCCCGGCCTGTTCGCCGCCGAGCTGTTCGTCTCCGGGCAGTGGGACATCAGCGAGCTCGGCAACCTGGCGAAGGAGAATTTCTTCTACATTGCCGCCGGCGGTGACGAGAAGGCGTCGGCCGGGCAGACCGAGGTGGAGAAGATGCTCAAGAGCGCGGGCGTCTCCTACCAGGCCGCTACCTGGGACGCGACCTGGTCCGAGGCGCAGTTCTCGGCCGCCGCGAAGAAGCTGTTCGCCGCCGGCGACAGCGTCAACTTCGCCACGTTCAAGACGGGAACCGTGCTGAAGACGTCCTCGGCGTCGTCCGCCCCGGTGGGCGGCGAGCACATGGCCTCCTTCGAGCCGGCATACAAGATCACCGCACTGCGCGACTGGCTGTTCCAGCAGAGTGCCTGACACCCCGCAGAGACCGCAGCCGGCGTGCCCAGGTCCTCGGCCCGAAGGAGAACACTGATGAGAAGAAAGCTCATGCGAGCCGGCCTGGTGAGCACCGTGCTGTGCCTCACCCTCGGTCTGAGCGGCTGCGCGTCGACATCCACCACAGCGAGCACGGCCACCGGCGGGACGGCCGCCGCCTCGGCGAGTGCGAGCACGTCACCGTCGGCGAGCCCCACGACGTGCAGCACCGCTGCGGCCGTGGACACCAGCGGCGCCTCCGCCGCCGACGCGGGCATGCGTGCCGAGGGGGCCTGGGGCAGTGGCGACTTCGCCACCGCCCTGGTGTGGGCCAAGGTGGCCGCGGACGGCGGTGATTCCCACGGTCAGAGGATTCTCGGCATCCTCTACCTTGACGGACAGTGCACCGGCAAGGGCTACGCCCAGGCGCTGGCCCTTCTGACGAAGGCCACCTCCGCCGGTGACATGAAGGCACCCCGCTACCTCGGGCAGATCTACACCGAGGGCCTGGGCGTGTCGAAGGACGCGGCCAAGGGCGCCGAGTACTACCAGACCGGCGTGGACCGCGGCGACATCAGCAGCATGGTCGCCCTGGGGGATCTCTACGTGGCCGGCTCCGGCGTCACCCAGGACTACGCCAAGGCCCTCGCTCTGTACAAGCAGGCCGCGCAGCGCGCCGACCACGTCGGAGCGCCCGCGATGACGGCCATCGCCCGCATGTACGAGAAGGGCCTCGGCGTCACCAAGAACCTCGCCACCGCCGAAGAGTGGTACCGCAAGGCCATTGCCGCCGGAGACACCAGTGCCCAGGCCGACCTCGACCGGGTCCTCGCGGCGGAACAGTGATGGCCGCTCCCATGACAGAGGAGCCTTGGAGGCGCTCTGCTGGGTCATGGCGAGCTTTTCCGCGAGGTCGCTGATGGTGGCTGGGCGTCGATGAGGCGCTGGAACACGTAGCCGTGGGACATGCGCAGGTCACCGAAGCCCAGGGACGCGAGTTCGTCCCGAACGGCGGCGGTGGCGGCGAAGCCGACGAAAGGACAAGGCTCTTGCCCTCCGAGACGGCCCCCACGCAACTGCCCAACGCCCCATCGTCCTTGCCGAGCTTCTCGGCGACGTATGCCTGCAGGTCGTCGCGGACGTCGTCGGCATTCCAGGTTGCCCCGTTCAGCAGTCGCTGCGGGCCGTCGGGGGTGCGGTGGCCGGCGTATTCGGCCAGCTGCCGGCCCTTCTTGCGGCCGACCGGGCCGAGCAGGGCGCGGACATGGTCACGCATCCGGCGGCGCAGGTCGGCGCGGCCGAAGCAGTGGCCGATGCGGAGGAAGATTCGTCGAGTTCACGATCCCAGGTCACGTCCGCAAGGTCGTCGATCACGCCGGGAGGCTGCCCGGATGGCAGCCCAGACAGTTCTCGGGCCACTCGTTGGAGGGGTGGTCGGCCAAGACCGCCCCTGATACGCCATCAGTCAGTTCCACTCCTGGCGACGGCTCTGACCAGGCCAGATAGCGGCCGCTGCGGGAGTACTAGCCGGTGAACGGGGAGCAAGGGGTCCTGCCGCGCGCATGGACGGTGATGCGCGCGCCCTCGACGGTGGTGGTGCCGCACTCGTGGAAGTAGCGGTCGAGCGTCCGGCGTTTCGCGCGTCCCTCGGGGCTCATGTCCAGCGGCTCGCCCTCGCGGTCGTGCACCACGACGATCCGCGCGAAGGCACGCATCCGGGCGGTGATGTCACGGGCGGGGAGTTCGGTGCCCGACAGGGTGTCGGAGGCGACGGGGTCCTGCGCCAGCGCGAGGTCGGTCAGGTTCCGGGTGTCCCGGGGGCGGGCCTGGGTCCACACCCGGCGGCGCCCGGGGAGGTACAGCAGTCCGTCGCCGGGCTCGGCCGCCTGCCGTACCGCGCGGCCGATGGCGATGACGTCGTCACGGCGGCTCTCGGGCGTGCGCAGGTGGACGCTCACCGGAACCAGTGCGGCCACCACCGCCGTCACCGCGAGCCACGCGGGCCACCTGGGCCAGGTGGGTGTCCTCGGGCCCCAGGCCCGGTCGAGCCCGGCGCCCAGCAGCAAGGCGAACCCGACTGTGCTGTACAGGACGTACCGGTCGACGAACAGCGGCTTGACCGGCGAGAGCAGGAGCAGCAGCAGGCCGGGCAGGAGCAGGATCGGCAGCGCGAGGGTGGGCAGCGGGACCGTTCCGCGTCCGCCCTGGAGAAGGTGCCGGGCGCACCACACGCCCACCAGGGCCATGGCGGCCAGGCCGAGCAGCTGCACCGGGTCGGGAAAGCCGATCCAGGCCACCTGCCCCGACTGCCGGGCGCTGTGCGCCACCAGCGGCAGCGTCCCGCCCAGCACGCAGCCGGCGGCCTTGGTCCACCCCCGCAGCACGCGGCGCTCGACGCGGGACACGACCAGGGTGACACCGTGGGCCGGCAGGAGCAGGACAGCGAACTCATGGAGCAGACAGGCGGTCAGCATCACCACGGCATAACCGGCCCACCACCGCCGGGAACGGCCGGAGGCGGCCGCGAGCAGCAGGAGCGTGGACCAGGTGGCCAGGGCGCAGACCATGGCGTAGGAGCGCCCCTCCTGGGTGTACTGCTGCACCTGGGGTATCAGCGGGAAGACCGTCCCGGCCAGTAGGCCCGCCCGGAGGCCGGCCAGGCGGAGCCCCAGCACAGCGACGCCCGCCGCCGCGACGGACATCGCGAGCACGGACGGCAGCCGCAGGGTGAGCAGTCCTTCGCCGAAGAGGCCGAAGAGCCCGTGCATGAGGGTGTAGTAGAGGGCGTGCACCAGGTCTATGTGCTGCGCGGTGCGCCAGATGTGCAGCACGCTGCGCTGCGCGAGTTCGTAAGTGACGGCCTCGTCGCCCCACATGCTGTTCTGCCGGCGTATGCCCCACAGGCCCAGGGCCAGCGTCAGCGCCATCGGCGGCAGGACGGCCGTCAGCGCTGGGCGGAAGGCGGACCGGCGGAGTGCGGACGAAGGACGGGCGGACTGCAGGCGTCGGCGCACCTGCGACTGTGTGGTGGTGATCGCGGCCTCCGGGAGGGAAGAGCCGGCGTACTGCTGGCCGGCCGGACTCGGGGACGGCGGCCGGCCTTTGGGCCGGTCACCGTCCCTGACCCTCTCGCCCGAGAGGTGACGACCGCCTCGGACGAATGGCCACTTCTCCCCGGCCCGGGACGCGTCCGCATCGTCCGATCGGCCATTTCCGAGCAGGATCCGTTCCGAGCAGGATCCGTGGGCACCTGGCGCCGGACGGGCACCCGCGACCGTCGCTGGGCGTGTCGTGAGGACGCGTCACGCCACGGTCGGCAGCACCGCTGTGACCTCCCAGCCCTGACCGGGACGGGGACCGGTGCGCAGTTCGCCGCCGAGTGCGGTGACGCGTTCGGTGAGGCCGACGAGGCCGAAGCCGCCGCCCCGGGCGGCGTGGGGGATCCGGGTGCCGCCGCGCCCGTCGTCGCGCACGGTCACCCGCAGGGCGCGGTCCTCGTACGTCAGGTCGACGGTCACCTCGGTGGCGTCGGCAGCATGACGGCGGACGTTGGTGAGGGCCTCCTGGACCACGCGGTATGCGGCGGCCTGCACCTCATGTGGCAGGTCGTCGGGTGCGGAGGGCTCGCGGCGCAGGACGGCCTTGGGCCCGGCGGGTCCGCCGAAGCCCTCCACCAGTGCGGCGAGCGCCGACAGATCACCGCTCGGCCGGCGTTCGGCGGGTGCCGGTCCGGCGGTGTCGTCGTTCGGGGTTTCGCGCAGGAGGCCGACGGTGCGGCGCATGGAGGCGAGGGCCTCGGTGGAGGCTCGTTCGATGTCCTTCATGATCGGGGCCAGGCGGTCCGGCTCGGTGGTGGCCAGCATTCCGGCGAGCTGGGCCTGCACCAGGATCCCGGTGACGTGGTGAGCGACGAAGTCGTGCAGGTCGGCGGCCATGGCGAGGCGTTCGGCGCGGCGGGTCTCGGTGACCGCGACGGTACGGCGGTGGTCCAGGGAGCGCAGATGGCCGCCGAGGCCGGCGGCGGCACCGACCAGCACGGCGAACGTCAAGTAGTAGCCCTCGTCGCTGTCTCGGGTGGGCAGGGCGAGGACCGCCAGGCCGTTCAGCGTGCCGCACACCGCTGCCCACGGTGCGGGGCAGGTGCGCACGGCGACCAGCAGCAGGCACAGCAGGATGACGGTCTCGCCGACAACGTAGGTGACCGTCCAGCCGGACAGGGCACCGGCCACCGTCAGAGCCAGGGAAAGAACCGCGGGCACAGTGGCGCGCACGGTCGTTCCGAGCCACGCGGGCTCCCCCCGCTGCCTCGAGGACAGCGGAGGGGTCCCCGCCCCGGCGGGCCAGAGGAGCGCCGCCAGGCCGGCCGGCAGTACCACGACGGCTTGGAGCCAGGGCGGATTGCCGTCCATGCCCGACACCAGCACGTCCGGGACGGCCGCCAGGAGCAGCAGGGCGATGCCGAGCAACCGCAGGCAGCCTGGCCTGCGGTTGGGCGGTGGTGCGGACGGTTCGTCGATCACGTGGGCGGGGTGCACGGCGTCAGTCTAGGAAGGGGACGGAAGGGCCGGATCGGCCGAAAGGACAGTTCCGCGGCGGGCGACGGAAGGGATGCCGGCACCTTCCTGTGGGACGCCGGGCACCCTCCCCGCTGGAGGGCGGGGCCGGTGGGACGTGGCCGTGAGGGAGCCGGCATCTCTGTCGGATTCAGCTCGTCACACGGAACGTGGCGTCGCTGCGCCCCGTCGCGGTGGTGATCGGGTCGAGCCGCAGTTGGAACCCGTAGTGGCGGATGTACCGGTCAGGGTGGTTGTACGACTGGAACGACGACTGTCCCGAGTCGGCGAGCCCAGCGGCCTGGCGGAAGGTGGCGTCCTCGGCGAACTGGTTGGTGCCGTCGTTGTAGGCCAGCTGGAAGTCGAAGTTGACGTGCCGCAGGAAGTAGCCGGGGAAGTTCACCGACTCGAAGGAGACGGTCCCGGAGCCTGCCAGGCCGGTCCTCAGCCGGAACTGGGCGTCCTGGGCGGGGCTGACGTTCGGGTCGATGCGCACGTCGAAGCCGGTGTGCCGCACGTACCGGTCCTGGAAGTTGTACGACTGGAGCCGGTTGATCGCGGTGTTGGGCCAGCGTGCGAGCACGCGGCTCTCCTCGGCGGCCGTCAGGTTCAGGATCGAGCCGTGGCGCTTCTTGGTGCCGCCCATGTTGTAGCTTCCCGACGCCGGAAGCTGGTAGGTGCCGGAGGCGGACGGGTTGGTCGTCGTGACCGGCATGTAGCCGCGTCCCGAGGCGTACTGGTCGAGGTACAGGGCCCACTCGCCCCGGTCTCTGAACTTCATCCACATCGGGCCTTCGACCTGTGAGCCGGTGAGGCCGATGCCGGAGAGGTTTCCGAGGTTGGTCCACGTTCCGAGGATCGAGTTGCTGCCTTCGAGCGTGATCTGGCCGTCACCGGAGGCCCGTACGTAACGGTAGTTGCCGACGCCTGCCGGCAGCTCGACGATCTGGGTGTCGATGATGCCCTGTGTGCCGGCGCGGTCGATGTAGAGCTGCGGGGTGGTGATGGTGCGGAAGTCCTTGGTGCGGGCGTAGTAGATGCGGTGCTTCAGCACGCCGCCCAGCGTCGCGTTCGTCGCCCAGTAGAGGACGTAGTCGTTGGTCTCGGGGTTCCAGATCGCCTCTGGCGCCCACGCGTTGCGCCCGTCGGGGATGGCGCCGGCGACGTTGAGCAGCCGCGGCGCCGACCAGTTGACCAGGTCCGTCGACTCCCACACCACGAGGTTGCGGCTGCCGTTGGACATGGCGTCCCCCCATGACTGCCCGCAGCCGATGCACAGGTCGGTCGCGATGATCCAGTACCGGTCGCCGCCCGGAGAGCGGACCAGGGAGGGGTCGCGCACCCCGCGCGTGCCCACCGTTGAGCGCAGAGCTGCCCCTCCACCGTTGAGGTCGGTCCAGTGCAGGCCGTCCGAGCTGTGCGAGAAGTAGATCTGCTGACCGGTGGACCCCTCCCCGATGAAGTGCGTCATCAGGTAGCCCGGGTCGGCGGCGGCGGCGCGCTGAGGTGTGGTCAGGGTTTGGGCTGTGAGCAGCAGGCAGGCGGCGACCAATATCGCCGCCAGCCGTGAGAGAAGCGCGGACACGTACATCTCCTGTCTTTGGCGGGTGCCACGACCTGGCGGGTGTGGGAGCGAGGGGGAAGCGCAGGGGCGCTGTTTCGTACGGCCATAGGGTTCGGAATGTCGAACATTGTGCGCAACTTCGGCCAGAAGGTAGGTGGAGATGATGGGTACGTCAATGAGTCGGCCGATACCCGGGCTCAGGAATCCGGTGACCGGCCGTCAATCCCGAACGCAGGGCCAGTAGTCCCGGACTACGTGACGTGACGGAGGTCCGCGAGAGCCCTCCCGGGGTCGCGCGGACCTCTGGGCACCTGACAGAGGCGTCGACTTGCCTCAGGCCCCTGATCGGCTGCCCATCGTGCTCACTGGTGCTGGCGGAAGATCCACTCGCGGATGCCTTCGATGTTGTAGGCGATCTTCCAGGTGTAGAGGTGGTTGTTGAGGGCGTTGTCCGTGACGCCGCTGGGCACGACGGTGCCCTTCTGGAAGGCGACGTAGTTGATGGAGGTCTTCTGGGCGACCATCTTCTTGACGTCGGTGGCGAACTCCTTGGGGGTGGAGGTGCCGTCCCATACTGCGCGGGTGACCGTGGCTCCCTTTTCTTCCAGGGCGGCGGTGATGGCGTTCTGGCCGGGGTAGGCGCTTTCGTCGCCCTGGGACACGGTGATCCACAGTTTGTCGTTGGCCATGGGGGAGACCTGGCTGGTGTCCCACTGGCCGGCGACGATGTAGGAGGCGGCGAACAGGTCGGGGTACTCGATGTCCATGACGATCGACATGATGGCGCCCATGGACTGGCCGGTGGTGTAGAGGCGCTTTTTGTCGATGCTGTAGGTGTCGGTGATGTTGTTGAGCAGGTTGACGGTGGTCTCGAGCCAGCTGGTGACGGTGTAGCCGCCGTGGTCGTCGACGACGGCGGTGGAGTACTGGGGTGCGAGGACGAAGGCCGGGCGCTTGGCCTGGTCTTCGGGGCTGGCCCAGCAGATGGCGCCGTTGCCCTGGACGAGGGTGGTGGTGGTCTCGGTGCTGAGCACGGCGGCGTCGTGCATGAACAGCACCAGCGGGTACGACTTCTTCTTGTCGTAGCCCTTGGGGATGTAGAGGTTGTACGTCAGCGTGTTGCCGGTCGCGGGGTCCGTGAAGGACAGCTGCTTGAAGTCGTCGACGATCAGGTTCTTCACGGCGGTTGTGGTGACGCCGGTGGAGCTCGCCGGATAGACCGTGCCGCGGGCGGTGACGATGTCGGCCGCCTGCACTACGGTCGCCACCGCCTCCTTGACCTTCGAGCCCTGCTGCCCGCCACCGCCGGGGCCGCCGCTCGGAGCCCCGCTGGGCGCGCCGCTCGGGGCGCCGCTGGGCGGGGTCCCGCCGCCGCTGGGGCCGCTGCTCTCCAGCAGGGAGGCGGCCTCGTCGTCGGGGGACATCTCGACGATGACGTACCGGCCGTTGCAGCCCTTCCTCGCCGGGGTGGGTGCGGTGGTGGCGTACACCTTGGTGATGGTGCGGTCGGCGACCGAGAACGTCGTCTTGGACAGCTTCGCGTTCTTGATGGGCGCGTCGTACTCCAGCGCGACGGCGGTGAGCTTCAGGCCGTCGCCGAAGACCTCGGTGATCGCGGTGGCACTCTTGATGTGCCCGCTGTCCGCCGACTCCTCCGACGCCGAAGCGGACCCGTACGCCGCCACGCCTCCGACGACGGCCAGCGCGGCCCCTGCCGAACTCGCTATGAATGCCCGCCTGTCCATTGTCCTTCGACCTCCTGAGTCGATCAGTGATTTTCGGTACACAGCCGAGGAAAATCGGCTGCGAGCTTCTTGGGTGACGCTTTGTCAGGCGACGCCTTGACCCGCACCCGCGCCTGGGGGACCGCCCGTGCCCTGCACCCGGTCGCCGGCTGTGCGCTCGGCCTGCGGTGTCAGTGGTGTGACCCGGTGGGCGACGACGGCCAGCGCGGCGACCGTGGCGGCGACGAGCAGCGGATGCCCCACCAGCCAGATCTGGATGCCCTCGAAGGGGTCGAGGGACGTGAGCGTGGCGCGTTCGAGCATCCAGGACACCGAGAACACCAGCCCGACGAGCGCCACGCCGATGCGGAACGCGGGATAGACGGCCGTTCGGGCCAGCGCGACCAGCGACGGCATCATCAGCGCGACGACGAGCAGCTGTGTCAGCTCGATGCCCAGGTTGAAGCCCAGCAGCGTGGACACCAGCGCCCCCCGGTCGAGGCCGAGTTCGCCGATGAGTGAGGCGAACGCCAGCCCGTGGACGAGTCCGAACCCGGCGGCGATGAGCACCTCGCCGCGGGCCACCAGCGGCCGGATGGCGTGGACGGCGGAAACCGCGATCGAGAGGGCGATCAGTGTTTCGACCGGCCTTGTCGGCAGGTTGATCACTCCGGCTGCCGCGAGTGCGAGCGTGAGCGAGTGGCCGGCGGCGAACGCCGTGACGACGTGCACGACGCGGACGACGCTGCGGCGTGCCGACGGGGCGGCGCGCCATCGGCCGCCGACCGCCACCAGCGGGGCCGGGATGAGCAGCATGAGCAGGAACAGCAGGTGGTCGGCGCCCTCACCGACGTGCCCGACACCGAGGCCCGCGGTGGTGGCGAAGCCCCGCAGCCATGAGCCCTCACCCGCGGGCACCTCAAGGCTCTTCGCCGAGAAGTCGAAGACCCCGAGGGTCTCGGCGTCGTCGGTCCTGAGGATGCCGCGGTCGAAGTCGTACCGGACGGTGGCGATGACCTTATGGGTGAGGAGTTCCTCGACGATGACGTCGTAGCGCAGGACGAAGTCGGTGACGTTCCCGTCGGGCGGTCGCATCGTGAGCGGGTAGACGAGGTGCGCCGTCCCGTCGATCGTCCGGACCGTCCCCGTGCCGAGCGTGACCTGCCAGGAGCGTTCGTCCTTGCCCACCGCGCCGATGTGCCGGGCCGTGTAGCGCCTGAGAAATGTACGGTCGGTGCCCAGGACGCTGTCACGGGTGAGGTCGCGGTGCACGGCGACGGCGAGACGGTCTACGGGCAGCTGTACCTCCCCCTCGACCCGGTCGTCGCGGAGGTCGAGGAGAACGGCCGAGGTACTCATCGGGTGGGCGCCGGCCTGCGGCACAGGACCGCCGGCCACAACGAGTACCGCGAAAAGGAGGGCGAGCAGGAGACGGCGCACTGGAGCAGTTCCCGCCCTGTCAGTTCCAGCCGTAGTCGGCGGTCTGGTCGCGGAAGATGGTGTGCTGGTGGACGCCGTCGAGCACGATGCCGCCCTGGTTGGAGAACTCGATCCAGACGGCCGGGCCGTCGACCCGGACGTACGTCTGGTCGTCGTCGATGTCCGTCGCACCGCTCCAGCCGAGGTACGTCTCGTCGTACGCGGAGACGTACCGGGCGAGGAGCGCTTCGGAGGCCTCCTCGTCCAGGTCGTCCACCCAGGTGCGGATCATCGCCGTGACCTTGTCCTGCTGCTCCTGGCTGAGGTCGCCGACGACGACGCCCTTGGGGTCCGGGAAGGGGCCGTCGTTGCCGGGACCGAGCAGCAGGTCGTCGAAGCTGCCGCTGATCTCGGCCTTCTCCAGCTCGCTGTCGCCGAGCGAGCCGATGGCCGCCATCGTGGTGTCCCGCTTGTCCTTGAGCGGGGCGTACGACGTGCCGTTCAGATCGAACGTCTGCGGCTCGATGGCGGTCAGCGTGGGCGAGAGGCTGACGTCGTCCTTGTAGTAGGTGATGTTGTACGCCGCGTGGTGACCGCCGAACTCGACCATGAACTGCTCGGTCTCGCTGGGCTCGCCGAAGAACGCCAGGTAGTACTTGTCCGCGCTGTACTCGTCGCCGCCGCCGGGCCCGCGCCCGCCGCCGGACGCCTGAGCCTCGGCGAGGTAGTCGTCCGCGGCGCGGATGTCCTGAAGCTCCTTGTAGCCCTGCTCGCTGAGGGCGGCCTCCATGACCTTCAGCGCGGCGGCCTTCTGGTCGTCGTCGAGGTCGGCGAACTCGATGCCGTTGCGCTTGACGCCCGTCGTCGGGAAGTTCGACCAGCCCGTCGTCTTGGCGTCGTCGTCGAAGTCGTAGAGCGCGGTGTCCTTCTCGTCGTCGGAGAGCGTCTTGAGGAACGCGTTGCCGGCGGCCACGACCTCGGCGGTGTTCGCCTTTCCGGCGCCGGTGCTCGTGGGCGTGCTCTGGCCGGCGGCCGTGGTCTCCGACGAGGAGGACCCGGAGTCGCCGGAAGCGCAGCCGGCGAGGCCGAGGCCGAGGCACGTGACCAGGGCGATGGCCCGGCGCACGTGGGTCCGCTTCCTGCCCTCTCGGCCTGCCGGCGATACGCGGGTGGTGGAAGCGGCCAGGGAAAGGGGGACGGTGGACATGGATCTCCTGGAACGGTTCAGGTGGGAGCCCTCATCGTGGGCGAAGCGCCTGTGACGTCCATCGGAGAACCATGGAAGTTCGGCAAAGTCCGGGCCTGTGTGTCGGTGGGAGCCGAGAGGTGCAGGTCGGAAAGCCGAACCGATAATCGTTACTCGCAAGTTCGTGTGGGATCGGTGTGAGTGCTGGGCCATCATGTGGGCGTGCCCAACTCTGTCCTCATAGCCGACGACGACCGTGCGATCCGCGAATCACTGGCGCGGGCACTGGAGCTGGAGGGTTACGACGTCGTCACCGCCGTCGACGGGGTGGAGGCGCTGAGCCGAGCCCGTCGGGGCACCTTCAGCGCACTGGTGGTCGATGTCGTGATGCCCCATGTCGACGGCATGGCCGTGTGCCGCGTGCTGCGCGCCGACGGTGACCGGACCCCCGTATTGCTGCTCACCGCCCGGGCCGAGACTCCGGATCGGGTCGCCGGCCTGGACGCGGGCGCCGACGACTATCTGCCCAAGCCTTTCCTGGTCCCCGAACTGATCGCTCGCCTGCGGGCGTTGCAGCGACGGGCCGCGCTGTCACCGACGGACCAGCGGGCCGAGCCGACCGGTGCCGTTCTGTGGATCGCGTCGCTGCGCATCGAGCCGTACGCCCGGCGCGCCTGGTGGGCCGACGAGGAACTGGCGCTGTCGAAGACCGAGTTCGACCTGCTGGAGCTGATGGTGCGCAACGAGGGGATCGTGCTGGACCACTCGACGATCTACGACCGCATATGGGGCTACGACTGCGGGCCGCACACGAACAACCTGGCGTGCTACGTCAGCTATCTTCGGCGCAAACTCGCCGCCGCCGGCGCGCCCGAACTGATCCACACAGTGCGTGGTGTCGGCTACGCGGTGCGGCGGCCATGAGTCTGCGCTCGCGGTTCACGCTCTCCTTCACCGTGGCCGGCGTCCTGGTGGCGGCTTTCGTCGGTGTGCTCAACTACCGGGCCGCCTCCGAGCATGTCGTCGCGCAGGCCAATCGGACGCTGTGGCTGGTGACGACGGCCATGGCGCACGAGCAGAGCACGCACCAGGCCCTCAGCGACGCGGACACGCGGGGCCAGGCCCTCGCCCCGGCTCCTGACCGGCTCGGCACGGTCGGCGAGGCGGAGCAGGCGATCGTGCAGGTCGTGGCCCGTGACGGCACGGTCACCCATCTCGGCGGCCCGGACGTGGCGCTGCCGGTGTCCGACTCCGTACGCGCCCTCGCCGCCTCCGGTGTGCCCGGGCAGGGGGAGGAGACCACCGAGATCGTCGTGGACGGCGACGTCTACTGTCAGCGGATCGTCGCGCTGGGCAGGGACCGCGGGGCCCTGCAGGCGGCCATCCCGATCGGCCCGACACGCGACGGGCTGAACAGCATGGCCAAGCAGATCGCAGGGGGTGCACTCGCGGTCGTGCTCGCCGCGGCCATTGCGGGCTGGCTGCTCGCACGATGCATCACACGGCGCCTCGTACGGCTGGCCGCGGCTGCCGAAGAAGTCAGCGGTGACTGCCACGTCGCCTGGGAAGTCTCGGTGGACGGACGCGACGAAGTCGGCCGGCTCGCGGCGTCGTTCAACAGGATGATCGGTCGGCTCGCCGCCGCCCGCGAGGCACAGGAGAGGCTGGTGCAGGACGCCGCCCACGAGCTGCGGACCCCGCTGACCAGCCTGAGCACCAACGCGGGCGTGCTGCGCCGCGTCGGCGAACTCTCCCCGCACGCTCGCGAACGGCTCCTCGACGACGTCGAGGGCGAGACACGCGAGCTGAGCCACCTGGTCGACGAGCTCGTCGAACTCGCCCTCTCCCGCGACCGCGACGAAGCCGAAGAGTCCGTCGAGCTGGCCTCGGTGGCGCACCGCGCCGCACGCCGCGTGTACCGGCGCGCCGGCCGGCTGGTGCACATCGACGCCGATGACTCGGTCGTCCACGGCCGCCGGCACGGCCTCGAACGCGCCGTGGGCAACCTGCTGGGGAACGCCGCCAAGTTCGACAGCGACGCGGCGGAGCCCATCACGGTGCACATCCGCAAAGGCACGATCACCGTCTCCGACCGCGGACCGGGCATCGCCGCCGCCGACGCGGCCCGTGTGTTCGACCGTTTCTACCGTGCCGACACCGCTCGCGGTCTGCCCGGGTCCGGACTCGGCCTGGCCATCGTCCGCGATGTCGCCGAGACCCACGGCGGCACCGTCTTCGCGGGAACCCGACCCGGCGGCGGGGCCGCGGTCGGGTTCACCGTGAGCAGTTCCCGGCTGCTGCCGGGCGGTGCACCGGACTCCGCAGAGCCGCTGGACGAGCGCCTGTGAAGCGGTGCTCGACGTGAGCAGCCGCGTCACCCCGACCGGTCACACGACGCATGTCAGCGCGAAGCACGCGAAGCCCGCGGCCAGCACGGCGGCCGTCGCGCGGCCGGCTCTCCCGATGCCGGTCCAGGGCGCTTCGAAGCGGTGGGTGAGGCGGCCGATGCCGAGCAGGGTGGCGGCGATGAGCGGCAGCCAGGCGATCCGGGCGAGGAGCCAGACGGCGGTGTCCGGGGTCGTGGTGAGCCCGGGGACGGGGATGCCGAGGAGGGAGCCGGGCACCGCCAGCGCGAGCAGGGCAGTCTGGTGCCAGCAGAAGATCGTCATCGCGGAGAGGTTGACGGTCACGACCGCCGCCCACAGCGCCTGCCGCCGCCGTAGCAGTGCGTCGACGGCGCGGTCGCGGTGCGCGGGGGTACGGGCCTCGATACGGGCGGCCGCCCCGGCCGTCGCGCGCCGCAGCCGCTCACGGGTCGTGGCCCGCGGTGCGTGCGCGGCCGGCGGCAGCGGGACGCGCGCGTCAGCGGATCGGGCGGGGAGGTCGGACAAGGTCATGGCGGCAGTCCTTTGCGGGGTCCGAGGCGGCGTGGGCGCAGGTGACGGCCCGGTAGTGGCCGAGCGCGATGTCGGCGAAGTTGTGCAGGGACGCGGTGCCGGGCGCGAAGTAGCCGGTGTGGCCCTCGGCGCGGGCTGAGGAGACGATGCGGGCGCCGAAGCCGGGGTCGGCCGGGTCGGTGCCGTGGCCGAGGCCGAAGAGTTCGACGGCGGGGACGCGCCGGACCCAGTCGGTCGCGTCCCGGGCCGTCGCCCACAGCCGCGTGCCGACGGGCACCTGGTCGGCCTGGTCGAGGCGCATGCCGGGTGAGGCCGCGACCACGAGGTCGGAGAGTTGCCGCCCGGTCAGCCGGTGGGCGGCGGTGCCGCACAGGACCGAGCCGTAGCTGTGGCAGAACACGGCGGGCGGGGCCACGGGACGGGTCGTGGCGGCCAGGCCGTCGAGGAACCGTACGAGCCGGGGCGCCCCCAGCTCCGCGAGGCGTCCGGTGGCGGCGTCGTAGCCGACGCCGACCGGCGTGGTGTAGCCGGCCCAGGCGATGACCGCGGGGCGGTCACCGGGCGAGAGCCTGGCCATTTCGGCGCGCAGGTTCCGAGCCATGCGGGCGGTGGCGTCGTACGAGCCCAGATCCGTGTCGGACCCCGGTACGACGACCGCCACCCGGCGGGCGGCCCGCAGGTCCCCGTACACCTCGGCGACCTGTCCGCGGCCCCTCGGGTCGAAGGCGAGGACGCGGCGGCCCGGCGCGAGGAGCCCGCCGTACGTCGCCGCCTGCGCACGGGCCTCGCGCCGGGTGCCCGCGGACAGCTCCGGGTCGGCGGCGCGGGCCCGCGCACGGTCGCGTTCGGCGGCGAGCGCCCGGGTGTTGGCGGCGTAGCGCAGCTCGGGCGGGGCGCCGTCGAGGTTGCCCACGACGAGTGGATGACGGGTGACCAGCAGCGCGCGCCGATCCGCCGTCAGCCCGGCGAAGAAGCGGGCGACGTGCGCCGGGGCCGCCGACGCCGGGTCGGGCAGTTGTCTGCCGAGCACCCGGTCGGCCGTCCACGTCGCCGTACCCGGAGGCGGGCCGGTGACGGCGGTCTGCACCTCGCCCCACGCCCAGCCCACCGTCCCCACGGCCATCGTCATCACGAGCGCGCAGGCGGTCAGAATGCGTTTGAAGCGCCCCACGGTGTGTCTCCCCGCTTCCGTTGCGTCCGGCGGCCGCTTCCGTGGCGGCCTGGTGGGCGGAAGCTAGGGAGAGGGGGCGCTGCCCGGCATCACACGAGGGAGCCAACCTCCGCGTACGACCCTGGTAGGGGGTGGTGGAGGGGCGTCACCGCAGCGTGAAGAAGAGCATCGGGTTGTCGCGGCTGTCCCGGAGGGGGTGGCCCAGGGCGAGGGACCGCTTGATGTGCGCCAGCCGGTCGTGGATCTCGGGAGCACGGGCCGGGGAAGCGGTGAACCAGGCGTTCTCCCGCTCGGCCAGCCAGCGCAGGACGACCGCGCCCTCGGTGAACGGCAGCGGCCTGCGGCCGTGGAAGACGTCGTGGACGCACACCGGGATGCCCGGCCGCATGCGCGGGAACAGGTCGCGGATGTACCAGCGGGCGAAGCCGGCGGAGTGCGCCGCGTCGATGAAGAGGAAGTCCGCGGTGTCGGGGATCTTCTCCAGGTTCTCCCGCGCGTCCCCCTGTGTGAAGGTCCAGCGGCCCTCGGAGAGTTCGCCCGGAACCTCCCGGACGACGTGGTCGACGATGTCGTACGAGTACAGGTGCCCGGTCTTGTTGTCGCGCAGGGCGCGCAGGATCCAGGTGGTGGACCAGCCGTGGAAGGTGCCGATCTCCACCACCGTCTGCGGGCGGGCCTCGCGCAGCAGCAGATAGGTGATCTCCGCCTCGATGTCGTCGAGTTGGGCCTTCATCGAGGTGGGCGGCGCGAGGAGCGCGCGCTGCTGCTCGCGGGCCCGGTCGAGGTCGTCGGTGTAGGTGCGGTAGAGGTGGCGGATGTGGTCGAGGTCGATGGGCTGGTGCATGTGTCACGCTCCTGCGGTACCGGTCCGTGGTCGGGCCCGGTGATGCTGGGGCGTGGGTAGGGGGCCGCACATCACACCCGGGTGCCAACTCGGGTGTCACACCTGGGTATGACGGCGCCGGGGCGAGGGCCGCACCGTTCGGCCGATCAGGCGGGCGTTCCGGGTACGACGATTCCCGACTCGTAGGCGTGGACGACGAGTTGGGCGCGGTCGCGGGCGCCGAGCTTGGCGAGCAGGCGGGTCATGTGGGTTTTGACGGTCTGCTCGGCTACCACCAGCCGAGCGGCGATCTCGGTGTTCGACAGGCCCCGTGCGACCAGCAGCAGGACCTCCGTCTCCCGTGGGGTGAGCCCGTTCAGCCGCAGGCGGGCGTCCCGGCGCGGAACGGGGCGGCGCCGGGCCACGTCCTCGATGAGGCGGCGTGTGACCGAGGGGGCGAGCAGGGCGTCGCCAGCGGCGATCACGCGGACCGCCTGCACGAGTTCGGCGACGGGCGCGTCCTTGAGCAGGAAGCCGCTCGCTCCGGCGTGCAGGGCCTCGTAGACGTAGTCGTCGATGTCGAAGGTGGTCAGCATCAGCACCTTGGGCCGGTGTGTCACACCGGGCGGCGGATCGAGCAGCCGCCGCGTCGCCTCCAGCCCGTCCATCTCGGGCATCCGTACGTCCATCAGCACCACGTCGGGGTGCGTGCTGCGGCCGACCTCGACGCCGAGCCTGCCGTTGGGTGCGTCCCCCACGACGTCGATGTCACTCTGTGCGGACAGCAGCGCGGCGAACCCCGAGCGCACCATGTCCTGGTCGTCCACGACGACCACCCGGATGGTCACGTTCACTTCTCCCGTTCGGTGTGGCGGGACCCGTCGGTGAGGCGATCTGCGCCGCTGACCGTGTGGGCCGTTCCGTGGCTCTCGGAAGCGGCCGTCGCCTGGCAGGCGACACACTGCGTCGCGATCAGGACGGCCACGGCCACGACGGTGACCCACGCCAGATGTACGTTCGTCCGTGCGCCGCGCAGCGGCGGTCCGCACGTGCCCGCACCGCTCCGGCTCCCGGCGTCCGCCACACTCGCCATGCCCGACTCCCTCACCGTCTCGCTCGGTCCGTCACTCCGCGTACCTTCACGGAGGTCGGGCCTCAGTCTTCGCTCGCGACAGGAAGAGCCGCCTCGGCCGAACGGCCATGACTGCGCGGCCGGTCCGGCGCTGCCTCGGCCGAACGGCGGAGAAGGGGGCGTTGCGGAACGGGACTCAGCGGTGCGCGGCCGACCGGCTCAGGGAACGTCTGGCGTAGTCCGGCCACGCCGTGAGACGAAGCGCTGCGGAGAGAAGGGGAGAGCCGTGCGGGCCGTGTCGGCTCGTTGCCGGCCTCCGGTGACCTCCGCGGAGATGATGTCCGCGGTCACCGGCGCCAGGGTGACCCCGAGCATGCTGTGCCCGCTCGCGACCAGCAGGTTGTCCTTCCCGCGGATCGCGGATCGCGGACCGGGTCGTGCCGGGTCAGGCGAGGAACTTGTCGGCCAGGAGGCGGGCGATGGCCCAGTCCTGTACGGCGACGCCGACGGACTTGAACACGGTCCGCTTGCCGTACTCGGCGGTGGGGGCGGTCAGTGCGGTGCCGAGCTCCGTGAGGGCGTCTTTGGTGATGGCGCCGGCTTCGAGGGCGTGGATGATCTCGCCGGACTCCTCCAGGACCGCATCCAGTTCGTCGACGACGACGGTGCTGGAGGCGAGCAGTTCGTCGGGCAGTTCCCGCATGGTGGGGCGGTACGCGCCGATGGCGTTGACGTGCACCTGGGCGGGCAGCGCCGACTCGGGGAAGAGCGGGCTGGTCGCGTTGGTTGCGCAGCAGACGATCTCGGCCCGCCGTACCGCAGACACCGCGTCGGTGGCCGTGAGGAGTTCCACCCCCGGCAGTTCGGGTTCCAGTGCCCCGATGAGGGCCTGTGCGCGGCTCCGGTCGGCGTCCACCACGGTCAGCTGACGCAGAGGCCGGACCGCGTGGACGGCGCGGACCTGGTCGGGGGCCTGTCCGCCGGCGCCGATCAGGGTGAGTCGCCCGGCATCGGGCGGGGCGAGGAGGTCGGTGGCGACACCGACGACCGCACCGGTGCGCAGGGCCGTCACCGCTCCGGCATCGGCGACCAGGTGGTCGAGGCGGCCGGTCTCGCTCCAGACCACGGTGCCCGTGATGGCGGGCTTGCGCTCGAAGTTCACGCTCAGCGTCTTGAACATGGCGGACGCGGTCGAGCGGTGATGAGCCGACATCACCAGGAACTGCCCGTCCCGCAACGCGGTGCGGGTGGGCATCTCGAACTCCCCGCCGGCGAGATCCACGAAGCCCCGCCGTACGGCATCGATCGCCTCCTTCATCGTCACGGCCTCACGGAGCTCGCGCTCACCGACGGTTATCGCCTTCATGGCACCCCAGTTCCTCGTTGGGCGTTTTCCTCCACCGCCTCGTAGGGAAGGAAAGTCTCAGTAAGGTATTACACCTTACGTCTCACGACAAGGAGGTGACGGTCGTATGGCTCGGGTGTTCCGTGTTATGCATAGGGCATGACTACTTCTCGGCCGGTGGCGGCGCTCGCGCGCGGCACGCAGCTCCAGTCGGTCAGCCTCCGGCAGCAGGCGCGGGAGGCGCTGCGCACCCGGATCGTCCTGGGGCAGATCGAGCCCGGCCAGGTGGAGAGCGTCATCAACGTGGCCTCGGAGCTGGGAGTCTCCATCACGCCGGTCCGCGAGGCCGTCATGGATCTGGCCAATCTCGGCATGGTAGAGATCATCCGCAACCGGGGTTTCCGGGTTCCGGTACTCACCGACCACGATCTCGAGGAGATCTTCCGGCTGCGCACGATGCTGGAGGTCCCGGCCATGGTCGAGCTCGCCGAGCGCGCGGACCGGGAGCCCGTGGCCGGGTTCCGGCAACTCGCCGAGCAGCTCACCGACACCGCACGCCAGGGGGATCTCGTCCCTTTCCTGGACCTGGACCGGCAGTTCCATCTCGGCCTGCTGGAACTGCTGGGCAACCGCCGTCTCGTGGCGATGGTCGGCCAGCTGCGCGACCAGGCGCGCATGGAGGGCCTGCAGAAGCTGGCGGACCAGGGTGAGCTGACCCAGTCCGGCGAGGAGCACCTCGCCATCGTGGACGCCATCGCCTCGGGCGACGCGGAGCTGACCGCGGAACTCATGCGAAAGCACCTCACCCACAGCCGCGGCATCTGGGCCGGCCGGACGGAAGGCAACGCCTGACACCGCCGGGAATCGGCCGTGGCATCCCACGCGTCGGCCAACCGGATGCGGACCCTTGCTGTGGTGGCCCAGGGGGCTGCGGCCTCCTCGGTGAAGTGGCCGGTGACGGGGAGTCGCCGCGCGCCGCGGGGGCGGCGGTGGACAGGACACTTACGTGGGGAACCCGCCGTGCCGTCCGGGGACGGGCGGCCTCCCGGCCCCACTCCGACGTGAACCGGGACGGGCTCCGGCAGCCGGAGAAGTTCCCGGCACGCCCCTTGCGCCGCAGCGGGTGAGGTGTAATACATTACCTGCCACGCGTTAAGGAACACGACCTGTTCCCGGCGTCGCGGGGGAGGGTGACGGCGAGGTGCGGCGCAGTCCTGCCAGGGCGCGGTCGTCCCCAACCACCGGCTGAACGGAGTGAACCTGATCATGGCGCGTCAGACATTCGGCGCGAAGCGAGAGGTGTTTTCCAGCCGCTTCGCGTTCGTGGCCGCCGCCATCGGGATGGCGGTGGGTACCGGCAACATTTGGCGATTCCCCCGCGACGTCGGAGCGGGTGGTGGCGGTGTGTTCATCATCGCCGTTGTGCTCGCCAACCTGGTCTGGGCGGTCCCGCTGCTGATGGCGGAGTCGCTGCTCGGGTC
>NZ_JBEOVF010000057.1:0-55361 GCF_040295365.1 Streptomyces sp. NPDC002838
TTATCGCCCACTCGCTCCTCTTTTTTGTTTTTTGGGTGGCGCCCCTCGCTTGCATCCACCCGGGTCCTGCCCGCTGTGGTATGTTGGGGGGGGTCGCGGGACTACCCCGCGACCCGCCCGTTCAGCATCACCCGCCGCGGCGTCGCCAACACCCGTACTTCGACCCGCGGATCCGCCTCGTACACCACCAGGTCCCCCACCGCCCCCTCCTCCAACCCGGGCCGCCCCAGCCACTTCCGGGCGCCCCATGTCGTCGCCGACAGCGCCTCCACCGTTGGGATCCCGGCCGTCACCAGTTCCGCCACCTCCGCTGCCACCAGCCCGTGCGGCAACGAACCCCCCGCGTCCGTGCCCACATACACCGGGATCCCGGCGTCGTATGCGTTGCGGACCGTGTCGTACCTGCGTTCGTGCAACCGCCTCATGTGGGCCGACCAGCGTGGGTACTTCGACGCTCCGCCCTCAGCAAGCTGAGGAAACGTCGCGATGTTGACCAGCGTCGGGACGATCGCCACGCCCCGCGACGCGAACAGCGGGATCAGGTCCTCCGTCAGGCCCGTCGCGTGTTCGATGCAGTCGATGCCCGACTCCACCAGATCGCGGAGTGAGGACTCCGCGAAGCAGTGGGCCGTCACCCGGGCGCCCAGGCGGTGGGCCTCCCTGATCGCCGCCTCGATCGCGTCCCTCGGCCAGCAGGGCGACAGGTCGCCCACCTCGCGGTCGATCCAGTCGCCGACCAGCTTCACCCAGCCGTCGCCGCGCCGGGCCTCCTGCGCGACGTACGCCACGAGGTCATCCGGCTCGATCTCGTGCGCGTAGCCCCGGATGTAGCGGCGCGTGCGCGCGATGTGCCGGCCCGCGCGGATGATCTTCGGGAGGTCCTCGCGGTCGTCTGTCCAGCGGGTGTCGGAGGGCGAGCCCGCGTCGCGGATGAGGAGCGTGCCCGCCTCTCGGTCGGTCAGCGCCTGCTTCTCCGCGACGTTCGCCTCGACCGGACCGTGCGGGCCGAGGCCCACGTGACAGTGAGCGTCGACCAGGCCGGGCAGCGCCCAGCCCTTCACCGTACGGATGTCACGGGCGCCGACGGGACGGTCGTAGGAGATCCGGCCGTCGACCACCCACAGCTCGTCCCGGACGTCCTCGGGTCCGACCAGGACCCGTCCCTTCACGTGAAGCACCGCACGATCGCTCATGTACCGCACCTTAGTCAGGCGTGCCGCCCACCTGATCGGACGCCTCCTCCACGTCCGCCATCGCCGGGTCGAGCAACCTCGACAGGAAGTGGCGGGTGCGTTCGTGACGGGGTTTGCCGATGACCTGCTCGGGGATCCCGTCCTCGACGATCACGCCGCCGTCCATGAAGACGACCCGGTCGGCGACCTCGCGGGCGAAGGTCATCTCGTGGGTCACCACCATCATGGTCATGCCCTCGTTCGCCAGCATGCGCATGACCGCAAGGACGTCGCCCACGAGCTCCGGGTCGAGCGCCGACGTCGGCTCGTCGAACAGCATCACCTCGGGGCCCATCGACAGCGAACGGGCGATCGCGACGCGCTGTTGCTGGCCGCCGGAGAGGGAGGCGGGGTAGGCGTCCGCCTTGTCCGACAGGCCCACCCGCTCCAGGTTCTCGGCGGCCACCTCGGCGGCTTGCGCCTTGTCGCGCCTGAGCACCCTGCGCTGCGGCAGCGTCAGGTTCTCGGTCACCGTGAGGTGCGGGAAGAGGTTGAACTGCTGGAAGACCATGCCGATACGGCGGCGTACGGCGTCGATGTCGACGTCGGGGTCCGTGAGTTCGATGCCGCCGACGAAGACCTGGCCCTTCGTCGGCTCCTCGAGGAGGTTCACGCAGCGCAGCAACGTCGACTTGCCCGAGCCGGACGGGCCGATCACGCACACGACCTCGCCCTGGCCGATCTCCAGGTCGATGCCGCGCAGCACCTCGTTGTCACCGAACGACTTGTGCAGGCCCTGGACTTGGATCTCCGGCCGCCCGCCGAGAGTCTTCTCGCTCATTTCACGGCCTCCTGGGCCTTGGCCTCCATACGCCGTACGACGAAGCCGAGCGGGATCGTCACCAGCAGATAGCACAGGCCGGCGACGAGGATCGGCGTGGAGTTGGCGGTCGTACTGGCCAGGTCGCGGCCGTACTTGGACAGTTCACGCTCCTCCAGGGTGACGCCGAGGAACAGCACCAGCGAGGAGTCCTTGAAGAGCAGGACCAGTTCGTTGGTGAGCGGCGGGAGGATGATGCGGAACGCCTGCGGGATGATGATCGAGATCATGGCGCGGGCGGGAGAGAAGCCCAGGGAACGGGCTGCCTCCATCTGCCCCTTGGGGACGGCCTGGATGCCCGCGCGGATCGTCTCGGCCATGTACGCCGCCGCCACCAGACCGAGCGCGAGCGCGACCTTGCCGTACGTGCCGCCGATGATCTCCGTGCCGGGGAAGGCGAGCGGGACGGCGACGCCGATGAAGATGAAGATCAGCAGGGCGGGCAGGCCGCGGAAGATCTCGATGTACACGCCGGCGAACCAGCGGTACGGCCCCACCGACGACAGTCGCATCAGCGCGATCACCATGCCGAGCAGGAGTCCGACGACGAAGCCGGACACGGTGTACAGCACGGTGTTCTTCAACGCCAGTGTGATGACGTCCGGGAACATCTGATCGGCGATGTCCGCCTGCGCGAACTGGTTCTGCAGCCGGTCCCAGTCCGCCGAGACCGCGAAGGCGATCACGGCGGCGAGGAAGACGGCGTACTGGATGCCGCGCGACAGACGGCGCTTCTGACGCCGTGTCAAGCCCTTCCTGTGGGGCGCGGTTCCAAGCTTCGTATCACTCATGAGGCGGACGGGGACGCCGCGGACTCACCCTTTGCCGTAGAAGCGGCGTATGGGCCGATCCACTGCTCGTAGATCTTCTTGTACGTGCCGTCGGCCTTGGCGTCCGCGATCGCCTTGTTGACGGCGGCGAGGAGCTCGGTGTTGCCCTTCTTCACCGTGAAGCCGTACTGCTCACCGGTGTTGAGGTTGTCGACCACCTCGAAGGCATCGGCGTTGGCCTTGTCCTTCAGCCAGCCCTGGACGACCGGGTAGTCGATGATGACGGCCTTGACCTGGCCGGTGCGCAGACCGTTGAGAACGGCGTCGGAGGACTCGAAGGAGACCGGGTCGAAGCCCTGCTTCTTGGCGTAGTCCTCACCGGTGGTCTGCGCCTGGGCGCCGAGCTTCACGTTCTTGGACTTCACGGCGGCGAGGGAGCCGGCCCCGGCCTTCTTGTCGACCAGCACGGCCTGGGTGGCGTCGAAGTACGGGTCGGAGAAGTCGACGTTCTTCTTGCGCTCCTCGGTGATGGTCATGCCGGCCGCGGCGAGGTCGCACTGGCCGGAGTTGAGGGACCCGCCGGTCTTGAAGTTCTCGAAGGGCTGGTCGAGGATCTCCTGCTTCACGCCCAGGTCCTTGGCGACCAGGTCGATCAGCGAGACGTCGAAGCCCTGCACCTTGCCGTCGATCTCCGACTGGAAGGGCGGGTACGGCAGGTGCGTGCAGGTGGTGAGCTGCCCGCCCTTGACCAGCTCGACCCCGCCGGCGGCGGTCTTCGAGCCGCTGCCGCCGTCGTCGGTGGAGGTGCATGCGGCCACGAGCACCAGCCCGGCCGTCGCGGTGATGGCGGCCAGGACGCGGGTCCGGCGCCCGAGGAGCGTGTTCACGGCGGGCCTTCCTTGAGCCTTTGAGGTAACTGTAGGTTCCGATTATAAGGAGAGGTTTGAGTCTCTCAAACCAAACCGATGGCCGGGAGGCCGCCCGGCCTAAGAAGTCGCCAGTCCCCCAGGGGCGCGGAGACAGCCGATGGCCCTCGACGACCGCCGGTTACCCTCGACTCGTCTACCCCGTGAGTGAAGAGAGCACCCTCGTGACGCATCCGTTTCTGGATCTCGCCCCGTTGACCGCCGCGCACTTCGCGTCGATCGAGGACCGCGTGGCGCGGCTGCTGAGCACCGAGCAGGACGTCGTGATCATGCAGGGCGAGGCGCTGCTGCCGCTGGAGGGGGCGATCCGGGGGACGGCCGGTCCGGGCACGACCGCGCTGAACGTGATCACGGGTCCGTACGGGCAGACCTTCGGGGACTGGCTGCGGGACTGCGGCGCGACGGTGATCGATCTGGCGGTTCCCTTCCATGCGGCGGTCACGGCCGAGCAGATCCGGGAGGCCTTCGCCGAGCACCCGGAGATCGACTTCGTGTCGCTGGTGCACGCGGAGGCGGCGACCGGCAACACCAATCCGGTCGCGGAGATCGGCGAAGTGGTACGGGAGCAGGGCGCGTTGTTCTACCTGGACGCCGTCGCCTCCGTCGGGGCCGAGCCGGTGCTGCCGGACGCGTGGGGCGTGGACCTGTGCGTGATCGGGGCGCAGAAGGCGATGGGCGGGCCGGCGGGTGTCTCGGCGGTGTCGGTGAGCGAGCGGGCGTGGGCGCGGATGGCGGCGAATCCGGGGGCGCCGCGGCGGTCGTACCTCTCCTTGCTGGACTGGAAGGAGAGGTGGATCGACGGCGGCCGGAAGGTCCTGCCGCACGCGCCGGCGCAGCTGGAGATGCTGGCGCTGGAGGCGTGTGTGGAGCGGATCGAGGCGGATGGGCCGGCCGCGGTGACGGGGCGGCACGCGTCGGCGGCCGCGGCCACTCGGGCGGGGGCCGTGGCCTTGGGCGGGGGGCTGGAGCCGTATGTGTACGAGGCGGTGGACGCGGCGCCGGTCGCCACGACGCTGAGGGCGCCGTCGGGGGTGGTGGCGTCGGAGTTGGTGGCGCGGGCGTTGGAGTCCGATCCGGCGGTGCCGTTGGCGGCGGGTGGGGGTGCGTTGGCCAAGGAGATGATCCGGGTGAACCACTACGGGGTCGACGCGACGCGAGGGGCGGTGCGGGCGAGTCTTTCGGCGTTGGGGGGCGCGTTGCGCGAGAAGGGGCTGAGTGTGGATGTGGAGGGGGCGCTGCGGGCCGTGGAGGGTGCGTGGCGGTAGTCGCCGGCCGGGGTCCTGAAGCCGCCCCGCCGCCCGCCCCGTCCCATCACCAGGGGCTCCGCCCCAAAGGCGTTGGAGCGGCTGAGGATTGTCGTACCCCCGTGCCATGCTCCCTCTATGAGCACCGACACACCCCTCACCCTCCCCGACGGCCGCCCCATTCCCCTCCTCACCGGCGATGAGCGACCCATGCTCGAAAGCTGGCTTGCCTTTCATCGCGCCACCCTGGAGCTGAAGTGCGCCGAGTTGGATGACGCGCAGGTGCGGGCCGCGTCCGCCGAGCCGTCCTCGCTGACGTTGCTCGGACTGGTGCAGCACCTCACGGAGGTCGAGCGGAACTGGTTCCAGCGGGTGGCCGCGGGGCTGGACGTGCCGCCGGTGTACGGGAAGGGGAACGGGTACGTCCTCGAACCGGAGCGGGGGCTCGACGAGGCGCTGGCCGTGTGGCAGCGGGAGATCGCCCGGGGGGAGGCGCTGTGTGCCGGGCGGTCGCTGGACGACGTCGGGCGGATCGCCGACGGTCCGATGGCCGGTCTTGAGGTCAGTCTGCGCTGGGTGTACGTGCACATGATCGAGGAGTACGCGCGGCACAACGGGCACGCGGACATCTTGCGGGAGCGGATCGACGGAGTAACCGGAGCCTAATTCCGACGTAATTCTGGAATTCATTCGAGGGCAGCTTCCCGTATTCTTCTGCCCGCTTTCTCTCAACCTAAACCCGCAGATTCTGCGAACGCCGACCGGAGTAATTCGGGTGGGTCTCGTGGCGATTACATACCTGTGACGCGTTACACATTGTGATCGATTTGCCCCTTATTTACCGGACAAACCGACACAAGCGGGGTCACTTCCGCACGGCCATCCGCGCCCGCGCGATAACACAGACTCCGCCCGTGCGTAACCCCGACCGACGATGCAATTTTGAATTTCTCTCGGTAAATTCAATTCGCATGACTGCCGCACAAGCAGACCTGCAAGGCGATCTACAAGCCAGCTTGCGAATCGACCGCCCGACGGTGGCGGACGGAGCCGCGTTGTGGCGGATGGCCAGGGACTCGAAGGTCCTCGACCTGAACTCGTCGTACAGCTATCTGCTGTGGTGTCGCGACTTCGCCGCCACGTCTGCCGTCGCGCGCGCCGGGGACGGCGAGCCGGTCGGCTTCGTCACCGGGTACGTCCGGCCCGACCGCCCGGACACCCTGCTCGTCTGGCAGGTGGCCGTGGACGAGGCGTACCGCGGGCGCGGGCTCGCCGCCGCGCTGCTGGACGGGCTGGTCGCACGGACCGCCGCCGAGCGCGGACTGACCATCGTCGAGACCACGATCACGCCGGGAAACACCGCCTCCGAGCGGCTGTTCACCTCGTTCGCCGAGCGCCACGGCGCCGGCCTGGAACGCGAGGTGCTGTTCGAGACGGGCCTGTTCCCCGACGGCCCGCACGACCCCGAAGTCCTGTACCGCATCGGTCCCCTCTCCTTCACGACCTCTGCCTGACTCCGCCCACGGAACCCCCACGCAATGAGGAGCGATTCGTCGTGACCATCATCCAGCCCGACCTCAGCGTCTTCGAGACCCTCGAGTCCGAGGTGCGCAGCTACTGCCGCGGCTGGCCCACCGTCTTCGACCGCGCGCAGGGCAGCCGCATGTACGACGAGGACGGCCATGAGTACCTCGACTTCTTCGCCGGAGCGGGGTCGCTGAACTACGGGCACAACAACCCCGTCCTCAAACGGGCATTGATCGACTACCTGGAGCGGGACGGCGTCACGCACGGGCTCGACATGTCGACCACGGCCAAGCGCGCCTTCCTGGAGTCCTTCCAGAACCTGGTCCTCAGGCCGCGCGACCTGCCGTACAAGGTCATGTTCCCGGGGCCGACCGGCACCAACGCCGTGGAGTCCGCGCTGAAGCTGGCGCGGAAGGTGAAGGGGCGCGAGGCGATCGTGTCGTTCACCAACGCCTTCCACGGAATGTCGCTCGGCTCGCTCGCCGTGACCGGCAACGCCTTCAAACGGGCCGGCGCGGGCATCCCGCTCGTGCACGGGACCCCGATGCCGTTCGACAACTACTTCGACGGCAAGGTCCCGGACTTCCTGTGGTTCGAGCGGCTGCTCGAGGACCAGGGCTCCGGCCTCAACAAGCCCGCCGCCGTGATCGTGGAGACCGTGCAGGGCGAGGGCGGCATCAACGTCGCCCGCCCGGAGTGGATGCGTGCGCTCGCCGAGCTGTGCGAGCGCCAGGACATGCTGCTCATCGTCGACGACATCCAGATGGGCTGCGGCCGTACCGGCGCCTTCTTCTCCTTCGAGGAGTCCGGGATCACGCCGGACATCGTCACCGTCTCCAAGTCCATCAGCGGCTACGGCCTGCCCATGTCGCTGTGCCTGTTCAAGCCGGAGCTGGACATCTGGGAGCCGGGCGAGCACAACGGCACCTTCCGCGGCAACAACCCCGCCTTCGTCACGGCCACCGCCGCCCTGGAGGCGTACTGGGCGGACGGGTCCGCGATGGAGAAGCAGACCCAGGCACGGGGCGAGCAGGTCGAGCAGGCCCTGATCTCCATCACCGAGGAGAACCTCGCCGATGTGAAGGAGTACCGGGGGCGCGGGCTCGTGTGGGGCATGGAGTTCCACGACAAGGAGCGCGCGGGACGCATCGCGCAGCGCGCCTTCGAACTCGGGCTGCTCATCGAGACGTCGGGCCCGGAGAGCGAGGTAGTCAAGCTGCTCCCGGCGCTCACCATCACACCTGAGGAACTGGACGAGGGACTCAGCGTCCTCGCCCGTTCCGTACGGGAAACCATCTAAGTAGGAGGCATCGCAACACCGTGATCGTCCGTTCGTTCAAGGACATCGAAGGCACCGACCGGCATGTGAAATCCGCGTCCGGCACCTGGGAGAGCAAACGCATCGTCCTCGCGAAGGAGAAGGTGGGCTTCTCCCTCCACGAGACCATCCTGTACGCGGGTACGGAGACGTCGATGTGGTACGCGAACCACGTCGAGGCCGTCGTGTGCGTCGAGGGCGAGGCCGAGCTCACCGACGACGAGACCGGGCAGAAGTACACCATCACGCCCGGGACCATGTACCTGCTCGACGGGCACGAGCGGCACACGATGCGGATCAAGGAGGACTTTCGCTGCCTCTGCGTCTTCAACCCGCCCGTGACCGGACGGGAGGACCACGACGAGAACGGCGTCTACCCGCTGCTCACCGAACCCGAGGAGGTGTGACATCCCCATGACGACCACCACGCCCACCACCGTCACGGATCTCTACCCCAGCCGCGGCGCCACCGAGGTGGCGACCCCGCGCCAGGACCCGGTCGTCTGGTCCGCGCCCGGCACGCCCGGGCCTATCTCCGACACCGATCTCCAGGGGTTCGAGCGGGACGGCTTCCTGGCCGTCGACCAGCTCATCCGCGACGACGAAGTAGCCGTGTACCACCGGGAGCTGGAGCGGCTCGTCACGGATCCCGCGATCCGGGCCGACGAGCGGTCGATCGTCGAGCCGAAGTCCAAGGAGATCCGCTCCGTCTTCGAAGTGCACAAGATCAGCGAGGTGTTCGCGAATCTCGTGCGCGACGAGCGGGTCGTCGGCCGGGCGCGGCAGATCCTCGGCTCGGACGTGTACGTCCACCAGTCGCGGATCAACGTCAAGCCGGGCTTCGGGGCGAGCGGCTTCTACTGGCACTCCGACTTCGAGACCTGGCACGCCGAGGACGGTCTGCCGAACATGCGGACGGTGTCGGTCTCGATCGCGCTCACCGAGAACTACGACACCAACGGCGGGCTCATGATCATGCCGGGGTCGCATCGGACCTTCCTCGGGTGTGCGGGGGCCACGCCGAAGGACAACTACAAGAAGTCCCTGCAGATGCAGGACGCGGGCACGCCGTCCGACGAGGCGCTGACCGCCATGGCCTCCGAGTACGGCATCAAGCTGTTCACGGGCAAGGCCGGTTCGGCGACCTGGTTCGACTGCAACTGCATGCACGGCTCGGGCGACAACATCACGCCCTTCCCGCGCTCCAACGTGTTCATCGTGTTCAACAGCGTGGAGAACAAGGCGGTCGAGCCGTTCGCGGCGCCGGTACGGCGGCCGGAGTTCATCGGGGCTCGGGACTTCACGCCGGTGAAGTGAGCCTTCCGACGAGGTGAGCCTGCGGGAGCGGGCGGTGTCACAGCCACGCCAGTGACGCCGCCCGCTCCAGTACGTTCCGTACGGCTCCCTCGTTCCCGTTGGCACCCCGCGGCACCTCGTCGGGCGCGTACCGTCCGCCGATGAGGAGGCAGAAGTCGACCGGATCCAGGGCGAGTTCGGCGGTGACGGGTTCGTCCTCGGAGCCCAGCACCCATTCCTCGCCGCCGGTGACCGCGAACAGCACCGGCGGCGCGGTGGGTCCGAGGGCCAGGCCGAGGACGCGGACGGCGAGGCGGACCAGTTGCCACAGGTGTGCCTCGGGCGGCGGCGGGACGGACAGGCCGAGGGCGCGGCCGATGTCGTCGGTGTGGATCCACACCTCGAAGGCGCGTACCAGGAAGTGGTCGGCGACCGGCAGCCGCATTCCCATCAACGTCATGGCGGGGGCGGCGGGTTCGAGGTCGCGGGCCTCGGGCGTGGCGAGCAGCGCCTCCGCCTGCGCGGCCCAGTCGGCGACGGTCTCCTCGGGCGTACGGCGGTACTGGTGGGCGATGACATCGGCGGTACGCCGGTTCCAGGCGTCCTCCCAGGACATCCCCTCACCCGCCGGTGTGGCCGGCACCCGCGCCTCGATGCCGAGCAGACCGGCGAGCGGCTCGTCGGCGGCGAGCAGGTGGGCGACGGTCGCGTGTACGTCCCAGTCGTGCACGACCGGCGTACCCCAGCGGCCTTCCGCCTCGGGCAACAGCGCGTGCAGTCCGGCGACGGCACAGGCGTAGGGGGCGGCGTGCGGGGCCACGCGGGGGGCGGGGCGGCGGGTGCGCAGGGCACGGGAGAGCACGCCGTCGGTGAGCGGTGGTGCGGGGGCGCTGTGCCGCGGCGGCTCGGCCGGCGGCCCGTCCAGCAGTCGTACCGTCTCCCGCAGTCGTTCCGCCTCCGCCGCGCAGCTCTCGCACTCGGCCAGGTGCGGCGGAACCGCCTTCTCGTCGGCCGGTTCCAGGGCGCCGAAGGCCCACGCGGCCAGCAGGTCCCGTACTCCGTCGTGATCCGCGGTCACCGTACGCCTCCTTCCGTGGCTTGCCCGGCTTCCCTGCTCGTCATCATGCGCCCTTTTCCCACGCCGGATCGGGTGGGTCGGGCGCATCCGCCAAGGACGCGGCCAAGGTGCGTAACGCCCTGCGCATGCGGGTCTTGGCGGTGCCCTCGGGGATGCCGAGTTCGATGGCGGCCTGCCGGTAGGTGCGGCCGGCGAAGTAGGCCAGGTGCACCACCTCCCTTTCGGGCTGCGGGAGTTCGGCGAGTGCGGAGTGCAGCAGCAGGGAGCGTTCCCGGTCCACGACCGTCTCGTCGGGGCCGGGGCCCGCGTCGGCGATCGCATGCAGCGCCGAGTCGTCGGCCCGGACGTCCTTGCGGTGCCGGGCCTCGCTGCGCACCCAGTCGACGGCCCGCCGGTGTGCGAGCACGGACAGCCAGGTGCGCAGGCTGCCGCGGCCCGCGTCGAAGGCGTACGGTCTGCTCCACAGGTGGGCGAAGACCTCCTGTGCCACGTCCTCGGCGGCGGCCGGACTGCGGGTGACCCGCACGGCCACCCGTCGCACCAGCTCGCCGTATGCCGTGTACACCTCGGCCAGCGCGGACTCGTCGCCGTACACCAGCCGCCGCCGCAACTCCGCGTCGGCGGCCGGTTCGACGGACGTCTTGCCCGTGGACTCCAACGGCACCACCACCCCTGGTGCCCTTCCTAGCGTCCCGGACGGGACCGCGCCAGTGGTTCACGAAGACAGGACGTCCAGCAGGCGGTCGACGTCCGCGATCGTGTTGTAGAGGTGGAAGGCGGCCCGCAGGTTGCCCGCGCGGTCGGAGACTTCGACGCCGGCGCTGCTCAGGCCGGACTGCCGGTGGCCCAGGCCGGGGACGGAGACGATCGGCGAGCCGGGCGCCGGGACCGGCTCGTGTCCGAGATCGTGCAGGCCGTCGCGGAAGCGGTCGGCGAGGGCGAGGTCGTGGGTGCGTACGGCGTCCACGCCCAACTCCTCCAGCAGGGCGAGGGAGCGGCGGGCGCCGGCGTAGGAGAAGAGGGCGGGGCTCTCGTCGAACCGGCGGGCGGAGTGGGCGAGTTCCTCGACCGGACCGTAACAGGCGTCCCAGGGGCGCTCCCCCGCCACCCAGCCGGCGAACAGCGACGGGAGTCCGCCGAGGTCCTCCGGGACGACCAGGAAGGTCACCCCGCGCGGGCACACCAGCCACTTGAACGCGACGGAGGCGACGTAGTCGTAGGCGTCGGCGGTGAAGTCCATCCATCCGGCGGCCTGGGACGCGTCGACGTACGTACGCGCCCCGTGCTCGCGCGCCGCCGCCCCGATGGCGGACAGGTCGGCGACCCGGCCGTCCGCCGACTGGGCGGCGCTGACCGCGACCAGCGCCGTACCGGGCCGCACCGCCTCGGCGACACGCTCCAGCGGCACGCTGCGGACCTTGAGGTCACCGCGGACGTGGAAGGGGTTCACCAGGGAGCTGAAGTCGCCCTCGGCGGTGAGGACTTCGGCACCGGCGGGCAGGGATGCGGCGACCAGCCCGCTGTAGACCGCGACCGAGGCACCGGCGGCCACCCGGCCGACGGGAACCCCGGCCAGTCGGGCGAAGGAGGCCCGGCTCGCCTCGACGTCCGCGAACATGTCCGTCGGCTGCCCGGCCGCGGCCGCTTCCACGGCCGTATGCATGGCCGCGACGGTACGGGCGGGCAGCAGCCCGGTGCTCGCGGTGTTCAGATAGGTGTTCTTCGGGGCGAACTCGGCACGGACGAGGCTCTCGAAGGTCTCCATAGGAACCACTGTGAGCCCCTGGGATCCCCTCGTCCATTGCGAATCTTTACGTGGTTTCGCTAAGGAACGCTTATACGTCGGCCCCGACCTGCACCGTTTCCCAGCTTCCCAGGTTCCCGGCTTCTCAGCGCTGCGGCACCGCACAGCCGTCGGGACCACACGCGTCCGCACCACCGTCGTCGATGAGCTTCAGCGGCGACCGCTCGCCCCAGGCCTGCGTCAGCGCCTGCGCGAAGGCCTCGGCGGGCTGGGCGCCGGAGACGCCGTACTTGCGGTCGAGGACGAAGAAGGGAACGCCGTTCGCGCCGAGCTCGGCGGCCTCACGCTCGTCGGCGCGGACCTCGTCGGCGTACGCGGTCGGGTCGGCGAGCACCTCGCGGGCGGCGTCGGCGTCGAGACCGGCCTCGACGGCCAGCTCCACCAGCCGCTCGTCGCCCTCCGAGAAGACGGACCGCTCCTCGGCGAAGTTGGCCCGGTAGAGGATCTGGATCAGCTCGTCCTGCTTCCCCTGCTCCTTGGCGAGGTGGAGCAGCCGGTGCATGTCGAAGGTGCTGCCGTTGTCGCGGCCCCGGGTGCGGTACTCCAGGCCCTCGGCGGCGGCCTGCGCGCCCAGGTTCTCCTCGCCCGCCTGGGCCTGCGCCTCGCTCATGCCGTACTTCTTGGTGAGCATCGTGATCACGGGCTGGATGTCGCCCTTGGCAAGGCTCGGGTCCAGCTCGAAGGAACGGTGCACCACCTCGACCTGGTCGCGGTGCGGGAACGCCTCCAGCGCCTTGTCGAAGCGGGCCTTTCCTACGTAGCACCAGGGACAGGCGATGTCGGTCCAGATCTCGACGCGCATGTGTCGGCTCACTCCAAGTCGTACGGGTTCGGAGACTCCCTCCGATTAGTTGGTGAACGTTCAAGCAGCGGGGTTCATTCCCCGGCTCGTTCCCCGGATCACTCTCCGGCGACCGCGTGGCGCAGGAAGAGGTGGTGATCCCCGTGGGCGGGCGGGTGACAGGCCGCGTGCAGGGCCGTACCGACGCCGGAGCGCCAGCGGTCGGGATCGACATGGAACTGGAACAGCTTGACCATCTCCGCGGGGGCGCCCTCGGGGGTACGGAAGGAGGCGAGGCCGACGATCCTCCCCTGTTCGACGGCGCACAGCACACGCCCGTCGGGCCGCGCGAGAGCGGTCCGCCAGGCGGCGAGCCAGTCGGTGCCGTCGTCCGGGACACCGTCCGGGTAGTACGTCGCCCGGGCCCGCGCGTGCAGCGCGGTCACGGCCTCGGCCTCGGCGGGCAGGACGGTGCGGATCACCCGGCTTCCGGTCACGCGTTCGCTGATCACGCAGCGGAGGACGTGTCCGCGGCGGGCGCGGTTCCCAGGCGGCTGAACTGCGCCCGGTACGCGCTCGGCGTCAGCCCCGTGCGCCGGACCAGATGACCGCGCAGCGAGTCGGCCGTACCGAGGCCGCAGGCGCGGGCCACCTGGTCCATGGGCAGGGTGGTGGTCTCCAGCAGTTCCTTGGCGCGCTCGACACGCTGGTGGAGCAGCCACTGCAGGGGGCTCACCCCGCTCTCGGCGTGGAAGCGCCGGGTGAGCGTCCGTACGGACACTCCCGCCTGCCGGGCCAGGTCGGTGAGGGTGAGCGGCTTGTCGAGGTTGCGCATGGCCCAGCCGCGGGTGTCGGCGCAGGCGGTGCCGCGCTCGGGCGGCAGCGGGGTCTGGGTGAACTGGGTCTGGCCGCCGGGGCGGACGGGGGCGACGAGGGCGAAGCGGGCGACCTCGTTGGCGACGGCGGCGCCGTAGTCGCCGCGGATGATGTGCAGGCACAGGTCGATGCCCGCCGCGTATCCGGACGACGTCAAGTACGGCCCGTCCTGCACGTACAGCACGTCTCCCCGCAGGTCGACGTGCGGATACCGCCGGCGCAGCTCGTCGGCGTGGGCCCAGTACGTCGTGGCCCGGCGTCCCTGGAGCAGGCCCGCCTCGGCGAGCTGGAAGGCGCCGGTGCACAGGGACGCGATCCGCTTGCCGGCGGCGGCCGCCTCGCGGAGGGCGGTCACGATCCGCGATTCCGGCTCGAACGGCGCCCCGGTCCCCGCGACGAGCACCGTGTCCGCCTCCCGCACGGCGTCGAGCCCGTGCCGCACGTGCAGGTCGAGACCGCCGGTCGTGGGCACCGGTCCCGGCTCGGCCGCACAGATGACCACCTCGTAGCCCGGCCGCCCGTCCACCTCGACCTTGCAGAACAGCATCTCCGGGATGGCGAGGTTGAACATCGAGACGGGCGAGGGCGCGATGACGACGATGCGGTGCGGGGCGATCCCCTGGGGCATGGCCAGAACCTCCGGGTGCGTGGCATTCCGGCCACTACTGTACGACGGAGAAGATCCGCAGCATGGGAGCATGTCAACGAACGAGATGCTGAAGGGCCCTCAACTCACCTCTGCGGAGAGCGAGTTGGTCAGCGAGAGGCCGCCCTCCCCCGTCCTCACCCTCGCCGCCGCCCTCCTCGGCTTCGCGCTGATCTGCCTCGACGCGTCCGTGGTGAACGTGGCCCTGCCCGCGATCGGTTCCTCCTTCGGCGCCGGCATGTCCGGCCTGCAGTGGGTGGTGGACGCCTACACCCTCCCGTTCGCGGCACTGATGCTGTCCACGGGGGCCTTCGCGGACCGGGCGGGGGCGAGCCGGGCGTACGCGATCGGCACCACGATGTTCGCGCTCGCCTCCGCGGCCTGCGGGCTGGCGCCGAACCTGCCGACTCTGATCGGCGCGCGGGTGGTGCAGGGCGCGGCGGCGGCCGTCGTGCTCCCGGCATCGCTGGCGCTGGTGCGGCAGGCGTACACCGATCCGGCCCGGCGGGCCCGTGCGGTGGCCGCCTGGGCGGCGGGCGGTTCGGCGGCGGTGGCGCTGGGTCCGGTGGTGGGCGGCGCGCTGACCACGGCCTGGGACTGGCGCGGGATCTTCTTCGTCAATCTGCCGCTGGGCGCGGTGATCCTGGCGCTGCTCGTCCGGGCCCCGCGCTCACCGCGCCGCCCGGCACCGCTGGACCTGCCGGGCCAGGTGACGGCGGTGGTGGCCCTGACGGCCCTGACGTTCGCGGTGATCGAGGGCGGGACGCCGGGATGGGCGGCGCTGGCGGTGGCCGTCGTCGCGGCCGTCGTGTTCCTCCGGGTCGAGGCACGCGGGCTCCACCCGGTCGTCCCCCTCGACCTCTTCCGGAACCGGACCGTGGCCGTGGCGGTCGCGGCGGGAGCGGCGGTCAGCGTGGCCTTCTACAGCATGGTGTTCGTCTTCTCGCTCTTCTTCCAGCAGGTCCAGGGCCGTTCCGCGCTCTACGCGGGGCTCATGTTCCTGCCGATGACCGGGCTGATCGCGGTGACGAACGTGGTGGCGGGCAAGCTCGCGGGGCGCTACGGCGCGCGGTTGCCCATGGTGGTGGGGCAGGGCCTGGCCGTCGTAGGACTGCTCGTCCTGTTGTACGCCGATGCCGGCACGCCTCCCGTACTGCTGGCCCTGCTCCTCGTCCCCATGGCGCTGGGCTGCGCGCTGACGGTGCCGCCGCTGACCGCGGCGATGATGGACGCCGTGCCCGCCGAGCGGGCGGGCGTGGCGGCGGGCGTCCTCAACTCGGCGCGGCAGACGGCCGGAGCGCTGGGCATCGCCGTCTTCGGGGCGCTGGTCTCCGACGGTTTCGTGGCGGGGATGCGGCTGAGCCTGGTGATCAGCGCGGCCCTGCTCGCGCTGACGGGCCTCCTCAGCTTCCGTCTCGCAGGTCCTTCGGCCAACTCGGCCTGAACTCGAGGTGGTCGTACGTCACCACGCACCCCTCCCCCATCGGCGACTGCGCCATGAAGCCGACCAGGGCGGCGTCGCTCTCCTTCTCGTCCCCCAGCGTGAAGAGCCGGACGAAGGTCCACCGCCGGCCGTCACGGGAGGCGTGGAAGGCGAAGGCCCGCCCGGTGCGACTCACCCGCAGCCATACCGAACTCCCCTCCACGGTGAAGGAGTTGGCGTCGTCGGAGTGCCCCCGGGTGACCACCGTGCAGACGGTGGGCACATCCGGGGAGTACTCCAGACACAACTTGGCCCAGGCCCGCTCGCCCACATGGACGTAGAGAACCCCGGCGTCGAAGGCCCCGGCGAACCCGACGGTGACGCGGGCGATCAGCTGGAAGTCCCCTTCGGGGGCGCCCAGGAGACGCGGTGCGTCGGAGGCGGGGTCGAGGGCCTCACCGGTGGGCGGCACAAACCGATCCTGCCGGGGCCCGGCCCATCCGGTGAGGACTCCGCCCTCGTAGGACCAGTTGCCGTCGGGCCCGTAAGTGCGCAGGGGGAAAGGGAGTTCGGAAAGTTCCACGTCCATCAAGCAAGCATCTCCCGCCAGGTTCGGGTTACTTCAGGGGCGCGGGGAACTGCGCGACCAGCCACGACGGTCCCGCAGTCCGCAAACGACCGCGCCCCCTACGGCGTTACCGTTCCAAACGCCCGTTGAACCGGCGAGGAAGCGCCAGTGGATTCTCATCCCGAAGCTCCGCCGGCAGCAGCGCCTCCGGCGCATTCTGATACGCAACCGGCCGCAGCCACCGTTCAATCGCCGTCCCACCAACAGAGGTCGACGTCGACGTCGTAGCCGGGTAAGGCCCCCCGTGATGCTGGGCCGGAGCCACAGCAACACCCGTCGGCCACCCATTCACCAGCACACGCCCGGCAAGCGGCGTCAGCTCGGCGAGAAGCTCGGCGCCGCGCCCCTCACCCGCCGCCTCCTCCGCGGACAGCTGAACCGTCGCCGTGAGATTCCCCGGCAGCCGCGACAGCACGGCCCGCGCCTCGGCGTCGTCCTCGTAGCGGGCGACCACGGTCACCGGCCCGAAGCACTCCTCCAGCAGCAGGTCGTGCTCCCCTTCCCGCGCCAGCTTGCCGGCCGGCACGGTCAGGAAGCCCGCGCTCACCGTGTGCTCGCCGCCCGCCCCCGGCGTCACCGGCGACTCGACCTCCGGCAGCTCGACGCGCTCGGCGATCCCGGCGACGAAGTTGTCCCGCATGCGGTGGTCGAGCAGTACACCGGAGCCGGTGTTGCTGACGGCGTCCGTGAGCGACTTGACCAGACCGTCGCCCGCCGCGCCGGACGGCACCAGCACCAGGCCCGGCTTCACACAGAACTGCCCGACGCCCAGCGTCATCGAGCCGGCCAGACCGGCACCGATCGTCTCCGCCCGCTCGGCCGCCGCCGCCTCCGTGACGACGACGGGGTTCAGCGACCCCAGCTCGCCGTGGAACGGAATCGGCACCGGACGGGCCGCGGCCGCGTCGAAGAGGGCGCGTCCGCCCCGGATGGAGCCGGTGAAGCCCGCGGCGGAGACCAACGGGTGCCTGATCAGCTCGATGCCCGCCTCGAAGCCGTGGACGAGGCCCACGACGCCCTCGGGGACGCCGTGCTCACCGGCGGCCCGCCGCAGCACCGCGGCGACCAGTTCGGACAGGGCCGGGTGGTCGGGGTGGGCCTTGACCACGACCGGGCAGCCCGCTGCGAGCGCGCTCGCGGTGTCACCGCCGGCGACCGAGAAGGCGAAGGGGAAGTTCGAGGCCGAGTAGACGGCGACGACGCCCAGGGGCACCTTGTAGCGGCGCAGGTCCGGGATCGGCGGGGTCGCGGTGTCGTCGGGGTGGTTGATCACGACGTCGAGGAAGGCGCCCTCGTCGACGATGTCCGCGAAGGCCCGCAGCTGGTAGCAGGTGCGGGCGAGCTCGCCGGTCAGCCGGACCGGGCCGAGCGCGGTCTCGGCGTCGGCGGCCTCGACGAGCTGGTCCTTGGCCGCCTCCAGGCCGTCGGCGGCGCCGCGCAGGAAGGCCGAGCGGACCGCGCGGTCGGTGAGCGAGCCGCGCGCGTCGTGCGCGGCGCGGACGGCGGCGTCGACCTCCTGGGCTGTGGCTTCCACCGCAACCTGTTCACGCTGCTTCCCGGTTCGGGGGTCGACACTCCAGACTGGTGCTGCTGCCACCGCGGGTCCCTCCACATATGTGTTGCTGCTTGTATTGCTCAGTGTTCCAGGTCATCCACCAGGGTCGTTCGATATACTGAACGCTGTCTCTGATGATGAATATGCTGTTGGAGACTATTTCCCGTCGAACGAAGGGGTCAAGGGCGATGTCGGCAGCCGAGACAGGCGGCGGGGCGCAGGTCAAGTCCGCGGTACGGACGGTTGAACTGCTCGAATACTTCGCCGGACGCCCCGGTATGCACTCCCTCGCGGCGGTCCAGGAGGCCGTCGGGTACCCCAAGTCCAGCCTGTACATGCTGCTGCGCACGCTCGTGGAGCTGGGCTGGGTGGAGACGGACGCGACGGGCACGCGGTACGGCATCGGCGTACGGGCCCTGCTCGTCGGCACCTCGTACATCGACGGCGACGAGGTGGTCGCGGCGGCCCGGCCGACGCTGGACCGGCTGTCGGACGACACGACGGAGACGATCCACCTGGCCCGCCTGGACGGCACGAACGTCGTCTACCTGGCCACCCGCCAGTCGCAGCACTACCTGCGCCCCTTCACCCGGGTCGGCCGCCGCCTCCCGGCGCACTCCACCTCCCTCGGCAAGGCGCTGCTGAGCACCTACACGGACGAGCAGGTCCGCAAGATGCTGCCCGAGACGCTGCCCGCCCTGACCGAGAACACCATCACCGACCGGGAAAAGCTCATCGAGGAGCTGCACCAGGTGCGGGAGCAGGGCTTCGCGGTCGACCGCGAGGAGAACACGCTGGGGCTGCGCTGCTTCGGCGTGGCGATCCCCTACCGCACGCCGGCCCGCGACGCGATCAGCTGCTCGGTACCGGTGGCGCGGCTCACGCCCGCGCACGAACAGATGGTGAAGGACGCGTTGTTCGACGCCCGAGACCGCCTCACACTCGCCACCCGGAGGCTCTGAAGGATGGAAGTCGCGATCCGCGAGGTCCACGACAGCGACCTGCCGGTCTTCTTCCGGCAGATGAACGATCCGGAGGCCCTCCGCATGGCGGCCTTCACCGCGAAGGATCCCGCCGACTGGCACGCCTTCGACGCACTCTGGAAACGGATCCGTTCCTCGGACGCCGTCGCGCGGACCGTCCTGGCGGACGGTGATGTGGTGGGCAGCGCGGCGGTGTACGGGGAGCCGGGCGAGCGCGAGGTGACGTACTGGATCGACCGCGCGTACTGGGGCCGGGGCATCGCCACCGCCGCGCTGCGCGACCTGCTGGCCGAGGTGCCGGAACGCCCGCTGTACGCCCGTGCCGCCGCGGACAACGAGGGGTCGCTGCGCGTGCTGGAGAAGTGCGGCTTCCGGGCGAGCGTGCGGGCCCGGGGGTATGCCCAGGCCCGGGACGAGGAGATCGACGAGGTCGTGCTGACGCTGGAGGAGTGACGTCCGTCACCCTGAAGGCCGCGCACATGAACACCCGATGAGAAATCCGGCGGAAGGGAACGCTCCGCCCGCCCTCGATCGTCTTTCCGAGCGGGATGAACAAGACGATCAGGCGCGCTTCCGTCTTCACGCTGCTGCTGGTGTTCGCTCTGCTGATCAGGGCGACCTGGGTGCAGTTCTACGACGGCACAGCGCTCGCGGACAACAAGAACAACCGGCGCAACGCGATCGAGCTGTACAGCGAGCCGCTCGGCAACATCGTCGTGGGCGGAAAGTCGGTCACCGGCTCGGCGCACACGACGAGCGGCGACCTCAAGTACAAACGGACGTACACGGACGGCAGTCTGTACGCGGCGGTCACCGGCTACAGCTCGCAGGTGTACGGCGCGACCCAAATGGAGGGCGTCTACCAGGACCTGCTCGACGGGACGGACAACCGGCTGAAGACCGTGCTGGACACGGTCACCAACAAGCGCGCCGACCCGGGCGACGTGATCACGACGATCGACCCGGCCACGCAGAAGGCGGCGTACGACGCGCTCGGCGACAAGCAGGGAGCCGCCGTGGCGATCGACCCGGCCACCGGCAAGATCCTCGCGGTCGTCTCCACGCCGTCGTACGACCCGTCGACGATCAGCACGGGCGACACCGACGCCTGGTCACAGCTGACCAAGGACCCCGACAAGCCGATGACGAACCGCGCGCTGCGCCAGCCGCTGCCGCCGGGCTCGACGTTCAAGCTGGTCGTCGCGGCTGCCGCGCTGGAGGACGGCCTGTACTCCTCGGTGGACGTAAGGACGGACAGCCCGGACCCGTACAAGCTGCCGCTGTCGACCGACGTGCTGTCGAACGAGAACCCGTCGGCCCCCTGCGAGAACGCCTCGATCCGGGTGGCCCTGCAGTACTCCTGCAACAACGTCTTCGCGAAGATGGCCGTCGACCTGGGCCAGGACAAGGTCAGGGCGATGGCGGAGAAGTTCGGCTTCAACGACGCGACGCAGGACGTGCCGGTGCGGGCGTACGAGAGCGTGTACCCGAAGGACATGGACGAGGCGCAGACGGCCCTGACGGGCATCGGCCAGTTCGACGTCACGGCGACCCCGTTGCAGATGGCCATGGTGTCGGCGGCCATAGCCAACGGCGGCAAGCTGGTCTCGCCGCACATGGTGTCGCAGATCACCGACAGCGGCGGTGACGTCCTGGAGAACTACGACGACAACACCTCGACGAAGGAGATCGTCAGCTCCTCCACGGCCGAGCAGCTGCAGTCGGCGATGCGGACGGTGGTCGAGAAGGGCACCGGCACGAACGCGCAGATCTCCGGCGTGACGGTGGGCGGCAAGACCGGTACGGCCCAGCACGGTGAGAACAACAGCGAGACGCCGTACGCCTGGTTCACCTCGTACGGCAAGTCCGACGCGACCGGCAAGGAGGCCGCCGTGGCGGTGATCGTGGAGCAGTCGGACGCGGCCCGTTCCGAGGTCAGCGGTAACGGGCTGGCCGCACCGGTGGCCAAGGCCGTGATGGAGGCGGCGCTGAACTAGGCACGGGGGGGGACAGCCCCGACAGGAGCTGTACAGGAGCTGTCCCCCGGACCTCACTTGGCGCCCAGGATCTGCTCGATCGGGTCGATCGCGAAGTACACCAGGAACAGCGCCGAGGTCGCCCACAGCAGCCAGTGGATCTCCTTGGCCTTGCCGAGGACCGTCTTGATCACCACGTAGGCGAGGAAGCCGGCACCGATGCCGTTGGTGATGGAGTACGTGAACGGCATCACGGCGATGGTCAGGAACGCCGGGATGGCGATCTCGTACTTGTCCCAGTCGATGTGCTTGACCTGGGTCATCATCAGGAAGCCGACGGCGACCAGGGCCGGGGCGGCCGCCTGGAGCGGGACGATGGTGAGCAGCGGGGTCAGGAACAGGGCGAGGGCGAAGAGGCCACCCGTGACCAGGTTGGAGAAGCCGGTGCGCGAGCCCTCACCCACACCCGCCGCCGACTCGATGTAGGAGGTGGCGGAGGAGGACGAGGCCGCGCCGCCCGCGACCGCCGCGGCACCGTCGATGAGCAGCACGCGGCCGAGGTTGGGCACCTTGCCCTCCTCGTCGAGGAGTCCGGCCTCCGCGCTGATGCCGACCACCGTGCCCATGGTGTCGAAGAAGTCGGACAGGATCAGCGTGAAGATCAGCAGGACGACGGTGACGACGCCGACACCGGGCGCGTCGAAGGCACCGAACAGGCTGAAGTGACCGATCAGCCCGAAGTCGGGCGTGTCGACCACCTTGCCGGGCCACTCGGGCGTGGTCAGGCCCCAGGCCTTGATGTCGGCGATCGAGTTGATGATCATCGCGACGATCGTCATGGTCACGATGCTGATCAGGATGGCACCCTTGACCTTGCGGGCGAGCAGTCCGATCGTCAGCAGAACGCCGAGGCAGAACACGAGAATCGGCCACCCCGCGAGGGTGCCGGTGCCGCCGAGCTGGACCGGGACGGTGGTGTTCGCGATGTCCGGGATCCGGGTGACGAACCCGGCGTCGACGAAGCCGATGAAGGCGATGAACAGGCCGATGCCGACGCTGATCGCCTGCTTGAGGGGCTGCGGAATGGCGTGCATGACCGCCTCGCGCAGCCCGGTCACCACCAACGCACAGATCAGCAGGCCCTCCAGGACGACCAGGCCCATCGCGTCGTCCCAGCTCATCTGCGGGGCGATCTGGAAGGCGACGACCGCATTCAATCCGAGGCCGGCGGCGAGCGCGAGGGGCAGGTTGCCGCCCACGCCCATGATGACGGTCATGACGGCGGCCACCAGGGCGGTGGCGGTGGTCAGTTGGACGGGGTCCAGTTGCTGGCCGAACTTGTCCTTCGCGCTGCCGAGGATGATGGGATTCAGGACAAGGATGTAGGCCATCGTGAAGAACGTGGCGAAGCCGCCGCGTATCTCACGGCCGAAGGTGGATCCCCGCGCGGAGATCTTGAAGAACCGGTCGACGCTGTTCGCCGCTGGTGGCGGGGCACTTGACCGGTCGGCCACCTTCTGCGATTCGGACATGACTGCTGCTCCTCGGTGCCTGAATGATCGGTGTGCGGATGCTGGCTGGATTGTTCCCTCGTTGAACCTGTTTCAGGTTTTCTCCGTGTTACGGAATCGGCGTCGACCCTCCAGACTGTGAGCGTCGGACCTCCAGACAGTGTTCGAAGACCCGTACGAACCAAGCAGTCCATCACTGCTACGCTTCCGGATCTCGTCCGGGCCACCCCCGGATGATCACATGTCAGTCACATGACACACGCAGGCGCCGGGGGGCGCCCGAGTCGCCGTGAGGAGAGGTCGCCCGTGGGCACAGTCGTCGACGACGCCGCCTCCGTGGAATTCCACGCCTTCTTCGAGCGCCACTACGCCGAACTGTCCCGCCTCGCCCATCTGCTGACGGGCGAGGCGGACGCCGCCGACGACCTGGCGGCGGACGCGTTGCTGGCCCTGTGGCACCGCTGGGACCGGGTGCGCGCGGCCGACCATCCGGCGGCGTACGCGCGGGGGGTCGTGGCCAATCTGGCCCGTACCCGGATCCGCAGCGCGGTACGTGAGCGGCGGCGCGTCGCGCTGTTCTGGTCGCAGCGCGAGGAGAAGGCCGAGAACCCGGACGTGGCGGGGGTGGTCGACGTCCAGGGGGCGTTGCGTAGACTTCCGTTCCGCAAGCGCGCCTGCGTGGTGCTGCGGCACGCCTTCGACCTCTCGGAGAAGGACACAGCGCTCGCCCTCGGCGTCTCGGTCGGTACGGTGAAGAGCCAGACTTCCAAGGGGATGGCCGAACTGCAGCGGTTGCTCGGGACACAGGCAGCTCCGCAGAAGGTGCACGCCGCGATGGCGCGCACCGGCGACGCCGGAAGGGGCCGATGACCATGCGGCGGGACGTGCACGACGAGTTGCGCGCCCGGCTGCACGAGGCGGCCGGGGCGCACGAGCCCGACCGCGCGCGCATCCTGGCGCGGATCGAGCGCGGTATGACCGAACAGACCCGCCCCGACCATCGGGCGACCCGTCCGCCGGTGTTCGGCTGGGTGCGGGTGGTGAGCGCCACGGCCGCGGTCGCGGGCGTGCTCGGGGTCGGCGGCTACGCGGTCGCCTCCGCGGTGAAGGACGAGGTTCCCCCGCAGAAAGTCGCGGTCACGGCGACGCCCACTCCGTCGCCGGACCCGACGAGCCGCGCGCCCGAGCCGCCCGTGGACCCGAAGCCGAGCACCCAGGAGCCCGAGCCGAGCAAGCCCCCCGCGCGGACGCCGAGTACGTCGGTCACCGCGGCGCCGCCGGCCTCCGGCACCGAGGACGGTCCGCTGTGGTCGGACGGCTCGGTGGACCCGCACAGCAACGACTTCTGGGCGCAGAGCAACATCACCCTCAAGACCTCCGAACAACTCACCTCCCTCACCGTCGAGTTGAGAGTCGCGCAGACCGGCGGTGTCACCAACGCCGGTGCCTGGCGGTCGCTGCCCGAGGACGACTTCACGCTGACGGTCGGCGAGCGGGACGGCTTCCTCGTCTACACCTGGGTGCTCAAGGAGGGCCGTACGGTCCCCAAGGGCGAGTGGGTGTTCGCCGGGCAGTACAACCACCAGCGCGGCGGCCGGGACGCGAAGGACGACACCTACACGGCGTCGGCGGCCGCGGGGTCCGAACAGGCGGCCGTGAAGGGCGACTTCGCGGCGCGCGACGACAACGACTCCTCCGACGACGGGGATTCGTAAAGAAACTCAGGAGACGCGGCAACCCTTTCCTCACCAGTGGCGACCAGGAAACGCAAGGTTCCTCTCCCACGCAAGGAAATGGGCATGACTGCACGAGCTGAACAGCGCGTCCGCCACCGCTGCCGGGTCACCAGGCGGCGGGCGGCGATCGCCGGAGCCTCCGCTCTCGGCATCACCGGAGCGGCGATCGTCACCACGACGATGCTGTCCTCCGCGGGCGCGGCCTCGTCGTGGCCGGCCGCCAAGGGCAGCAAGGCCGTCTCGTCGACGATCAAGGTGTCCGGCACGTACGACGGCAAGCTCCAGAAGTTCTACGGCTCCGGCGCGTTAGGCGGCAGCGGCCAGGAGGAGGGCCAGGACCCGGTCTTCGAGCTGGCCGACGGCGCGTTACTCAAGAACGTGATCATCGGCACCCCGGGCGCGGACGGCGTCCACTGCAAGGGCAGTTGCACGCTGCAGAACGTGTGGTGGCTGGACGTCGGCGAGGACGCAGCCAGCTTCAAGGGCAAGTCGTCGTCGGCCGTCTACAAGGTCATCGGCGGTGGCGCGAAGAACGGCGCCGACAAGGTGCTCCAGTTCAACGGCGCCGGCAAGCTGACCGTGAGCGGCTTCCAGGTCCACAACTCGGGCAAGCTGGTCCGCTCCTGCGGCAACTGCAAGACGCAGCACAAGCGTACGATCGTGCTGAGCGACATCGACGTGACGGCGCCGCTGAAGGCGATCGTCGGCGTCAACGCCAACTACGGGGACACCGCCACGCTGTCGAAGATCCGTATCCACGGCGACAGCAAGAAGAAGACCAAGACCTGCGTCCGCTTCAAGGGCAACAACTCCGGCAAGGAGCCCACGGAGCTGGGCACGGGCCCCGACGGCAAGACGTGCAAGTTCAAGAGCTCCGACATCAGCTACGGCTGACCTCCGAACTCCGGCCGGCCGAAAGCCCCCCTTTGGGCCCGCCGGAAACACTGGTCGAGCCCCCTCTCGACCGGTAACGAGAACGCCCCCGCCGGTGACGACCGGCGGGGGCGTTCGCGCCCCTCAGGGGCGCGGGGCTGTATCGATGAACCCCTGCCGCCTGTTGTCCCAAGCGGCGCTGTTCTCCACCTTGTGCGCCACCGAGGCCCCTCCACCACCCAACTCGAACCCGTTGCCGCTGCCCTCGAACGCCGGGTCCCCCCACCGGTTCCTGCCGTTGCCGAAGGCCGACGAGTTCTTGATGGTGACGGGCGTCGAGAACTGCCAGAGGTCGAGGCCGTCGTCCGAGTTGTTGTGCAGGCGCGCGCCATCCACGACGTTGCCGACACCCGAGCCGAACTTGATGGCGATCCCGTCGGCGTTCTGCCCATGCTCGGCCGGGTCGTAGTTGCCGTGACTGTCCAGGTTCTGCACGAGGTTGTTCGTCGTACCGTCGCCGCGCAGGGTGAACCCGGAGTCGCCGTTGTCCGCCGTGACGAGGTTCTTGAAGACTCCGCCCACGGACGACGTGGCGACGAACCCCTGCGCCGGCGCGTTCTGGAAGGTGAGGTTCTGCACGGTCCAGTAGTCGCCGTGGATCCCGGCCAGCCAGGAGCCGTCCGGCAGCCTGGAGCCGTCGATCCTCACCTTCTCGCCGCCGTACGCCCGCAGCGTGATCCGGGCCGAACCCGTGCCGTCCGCCGTGGACTTGAGAGTGGCCGTCGGGTGGTACGTCCCGCCGCGGACCTGGACCGTGGTGCCGGCGGTCGCGTTCTTGACGGCCGACTCCAGCTGCGCGGTGGTGGACACCGTGACCGTCGTGGAGACGGCCCGGGCGCCGTCCTCGGTGAGACCGAGGTAGACGCCGCTCGCCCCCGAGGCGACGGCCACCGCCGCGGCGATCGAGAGGGTCCGCGTCCTGCGGTGGCGTCCGGTGCCTAGACGCACGGAAAGTTCCTTTCGTCGACATCGGGGGAGGACGAAACGGGCCAGAGGGGCCGCCCCGGCCCGTTTCTGAGACCAGGTCGCCGCCACTGGCCGGAAAGGTTGCCGACACCCGCGAAAGCGATCGAAACTTTCGCTCCCTCTTGTCCCACGCACACCGATTGACCAGCTGTCTCCCGCCGATGACACTCCCAAGGCGAGCCGACCCAACAGAAACCCCCACACTCCCACAGGATGTGTCATGCGACGCCGTACCGCCCGTACGCTCCTGGCCCCCTTCCTGGCCCTCCTCCTCTCCCTGATCGCCATACCCCCGAGCACCGCCCAATCAGGAGCACCACCCGTGAAGCACCAGCCCAAGTACGCCGGCTATCTCTTCGCCTACTTCACCGGCGAGGGCACCGCCGACGGCGAGCAGATCCGGTACGCCCTCAGCCGGGGCAACGACCCACTGCACTGGCGCGAGCTCAACGGGGGCAAGCCGGTCCTCACCTCCACCATCGGCGAGAAGGGGCTGCGGGACCCGTTCGTGATCCGCTCCCCGAAGGGCGACAAGTTCTACGCCATCGCCACGGACCTGCGGATGTACAAGAACTCCAGCGGCAGCTGGGACCACGTCCAGCGGCACGGCAGCAAGTCGATCATGGTCTGGGAGTCCACCGACCTGGTCCACTGGACCGACCAGCGCCTGGTGAAGGTCTCCCCCGACAACGCGGGCAACACCTGGGCACCGGAGGCCTATTGGGACGACTCGCTCGGTGAGTTCGTCGTCTTCTGGGCGTCGAAGCTGTACGCCGACGACGACCCCGACCACACGGGCTCGACGTACAACAAGATGATGTACGCCACCACGAAGGACTTCCGAACCTTCAGCGAGCCGAAGGTCTGGAACGACCCGGGCTACTCGGTCATCGACTCGACGGTGGTGAAGCACAAGGACACCTACTACCGCTACACCAAGGACGAGCGGGACCCGACCTCCAGCTCGCCCTGCGCCAAGTTCATCACCGGGGAGAAGTCGACGAGCCTGACGTCGGCCAAGTACGACTTCGTCGCGGACTGCATCGGCAGCGGTGCGATGGACCGCGGTGAGGGCCCGACGGTCTTCAAGTCCAACACCGAGGACAAGTGGTACCTGTTCATCGACGAGTACGGCGGCCGCGGCTACATCCCCTTCGAGACCACCGACCTCGACTCGGGCAAGTGGACCCCGTCCACGAACTACCAGCTGCCGGCCAGCCCCCGGCACGGCACGGTGCTCCCGGTGACGCAGGCGGAGTACGACCGGCTGCTCGCCGCCTACCCCTCCACTCCGACCTCGGTCATGGACGCCACGGCGAAGGGCCAGAAGGGGTACGCGATCGTCACCGACGCCGCGTCGAAGGTCGTGCTGCCGATGGAGCCGGGCGCGGACCTCTCGCGGCTGGCCCCGAAGCTGTGGGCGGGTGAGGGAGCGACACTGAGCCCGAGGTCGGGCACGCGCCGCGACTTCCGCAAACCGCAGAAGTACACCGTGAGAGCCGCCGACGGCACGACCCGCACCTGGACGGTCGAGGCGGTGGCGACCCGCAGTCCCGTCCTGCCCGGCCTCAACGCCGACCCGGACGTGCACTACCTGAACGGCGAGTACTGGATCTATCCGACGACGGACGGCTTCCAGGGCTGGAGCGGGACGAAGTTCAAGGCGTACTCCTCGAAGGACCTGGTCCACTGGAAGGACCACGGGGTCATCCTGGACCTCGGACCGGACGTGACCTGGGCGGACAAGAACGCGTGGGCGCCGGCGATCGCCGAGCGGAACGGCAAGTACTACTTCTACTTCTGCGCCGAGCAGCAGATCGGCGTGGCGGTGGCCGACTCCCCCGCGGGCCCGTTCAAGGACGCGCTGGGCAAGCCCCTGGTGGCGAAGGGCGGTTCACTGAAGGGCCAGATGATCGACCCGGCGGTCTACACGGACGACGACGGGAAGTCGTACCTGTACTGGGGCAACGGCCACGGATACGTCGTGCCGCTGAACGACGACATGGTGTCCTTCGACGCCTCGCAGGTGAAGGACATCACCCCGGACAACTTCCGCGAGGGCGCTTTCGTGATCAAGCGGAAGGGCACCTACTACTTCATGTGGTCGGAGGACGACACCCGCAGCGAGAACTACCACGTGGCCTACGCGACGGGACCGTCCCCGCTCGGCCCGTGGACCAAGCGGGGCACGATCCTGTCCAAGCGCCCCGACTACGGCATCCTCGGCACCGGCCACCACTCCGTGGTGAACGCGCCCGGCACCGACGACTGGTACATCGTCTACCACCGGTTCGCCCTGAACGGCCCCGGGAAGCCGGGCGGTGACGGCATGCACCGCGAGACGACGATCGACCGCATGAAGTTCGCGGCCGACGGCACGATTCTGCCGGTGGTGCCGACGCTGGAGGGCATCAAGCCGGTACGACGGGGCTGACGAGGCTCAGTCCATCGTCGCGCCGATGGTGGTGCTGCCCGTGGTCAGGAACGTGGTCACGGGCAGCGCGCCGCTGGACTGCCGGGCGTTGTACGTGCTCGACGCGTCCGTCGACCGGAAGGCGGGCGTGCTGACGCCGCTGTCCCAGTTGTTCCCGGCCGACACCACCGAGGAGCCCTTGTTGACCGAGCCGCCGCCGTTGCTCACGGCGAGGTTCTTGCCGAGGCGGGCCGCGCCGGTGGCGAAGTAGTAGCCCCACTTGGCGTTGGCGTAGGCGGTGGTGCGGTTGATGACGATCGCGCCCTTGTTGGAGTTCTCCGTGAAGCCGTTGCCGGCGTTGTCCCAGGCGGCGGAGTTGTTGACGACGTGCGCGACGACCTCGCCGTCGCCGCCCAGCTTGTAGCCGTTGCCGTCGCCCGCGAAGGCGGAGTCGCCCCAGCGGTTCTTGCCGTTGCCCATGGCCCAGGTGTGCTCGACGGTGACGGGCGAGGAGAAGGACCAGAAGTCCAGACCGTCGTCGGAGTTGTTGTGGAGGCGGGCCCCGGTGATCAGGTTGCCGGTGCCGGAGCCGAACTTCACGGCGATGCCGTCGGCGTTCTCGCCATGGGTCGCGGCGTCGTAGTGGCCGTAACTGTCGATGTTCTTCACGGTGTTGTTGACCGTGCCGTCGCCGGTGAGCGTGAAGCCGGAGTCGCCGCCGTTGATGGTTTTGATGTTGTTCCAGCTGGTGCCGGTGCAGGACTGGCAGACGACCGCGCTGTCCGGGGAGTTCTGGAAGGTCATGTTGGAGACGTTCCAGTAGTCGGCGGTGAGCTTGAAGATCCAGCCGCCGGCGGGGAGGTTCGAGCCGTCGATCTTCACGGTCTCCGAGCCGTACGCGGTGAGCGTGATCCGCGAGGACGACGTGCCGTTGGCCGTGGACTGGAGGGTGGCCGTCGGGTAGTAGGTGCCGCCGCGCACCTGGATGACCGTGCCGGGCGTGGCGTTCTTGATGGCGTTGGACAGGTCGGTGGAGTTGCTGACGACCACGGTCGCTGCCTGGGCCTGGGTGGGGAGTACGGCCAGGCCGGTGCCCAGGGTGAGCGCCGCGACGGCCGTGAGAGCGGTACGACGAGACATGGAGTGCGGGTCCTTTGCTCGTTCGGGTGGGGAGGGGTCACAGGACGCGGTCCAGCCAGGTGAGGACCTCGTCCTGCATGCGGTCGACGAAGACATGGCCGAGGTCGGGCCAGGTCTTGAGGCGCAACCGCTCCTCGGCGTGACGCGAGCGCCAGACGGCGCGCAGTTTGTCGTGGGCCACCCGAACGCCGTCGGCGGGGAAGAGGGTGTCCAGCGCGCCGCTGAAGAAGAGCATCGGCCTGGGTGCGGCGATGCCCGCCACGTCGGGGAAGTCGAGGAACCGGGGCAGGCCCGGGTGGAGCATGTAGTACGACGACTGCCCGCGCAGCGTGTTGTTGCCGGGCACCATCATTTCCTTCAGCCCGGTCATCCAGCACACGCTCGCGGCGGCGGCGATGTGGTCGCTGAGCGCGGCGGTCTGCCAGGCGCGGTAGGCGCCCATGGAGAACCCGACGGCCGCGACCCGGCGGGCGTCCACGCGGTCGAGGCCGGCCAGGAATCCGGCGGCGCGGGCGTCCTCGCGGGCCATGAGTCCGGCGAGCGAGGAGCCGAGGTTGTAGAAGTTGGAGGCCAGGGCCTGCTGCTGGTCATAGGTGACGGGGCCGCGGTCGCCCCAGCCGAGTGCGTCCAGGCAGAGGACCACGTATCCGCGCCGGGCCAGTTCGTCGCCCACGAACCGCCCGCTGAAGTGCTGGTCCGCCCAGGCCTGAGCGGAGGCGATCCGGGTGTCGTCGTACCAGGGCCGGACGAACTTCTCCTTTCCGATGTCGAATCTGGACCCGTGGTCGTGGAGGAGGAGTACGGCGGGGAAGGGTCCGGTGCCGTGCGGGGTGAGCAGGGCACCGCGGACGCGTTCGTGACGGGTGAGGGAGAGGGTCACCAACTCTCTTGCGTAGACGCCCCCTTGGGGGCCGGGGGCGAATTCGGGTGCGTACGGAGTCCCGTCCTGCCGGTCGACGAGGAGGTGCTCCTCGACCTTGGAACGGGCGGCCCGGCGCCAGGCCTTGAAGTCGCGGACCGGTGAAGTACCCCAGGCGAGCGGGAAGTTCAGCTCGCCCTTCAGGGAACCCAACGGCTCACGCATACGGCCTCCCGGCACCGGCGTGACGCAGGACGTGGTGCTCGACCGCCGACCGGGAGGTGAGGGGCCGGTAGTCGTAGACGTCGGCGGGGTTCCAGGCGACGTCGTCGGTCAGACCGAGGCCGCTCGCCACCGCGTTCAGGCGGGCGGGCCGGCCGTTGAACCAGGAGCCGGTGTCCCGGAAGTGCTCGCCGCCGTAGTCCGCGACCGACAGGGCCGGGTCGCCGTGCCGGTAGGCGAAGACGTTGCGCTCGGAGAAGATCGCCGACTCGACGCCGACGCCGAGCGCGTACAGGGTGCCGTCCGCCCGGCCCCGGTAGACGTTGTTGACGACGTGTACCTGCCCGAAGCGGACGCGCGGGGCGCGCTGCACGATGTCGGTGAAGAGGTTCCGGACGAAGGTCACCTTCAGATGCCCCCGGTCCCGGTCACCGCGCCCGTCCCCCGACCCGATGAGGATCGCCTTGTCGTGGTCGGTGAACCGGCTGTCCGAGACCGTCATGAAGTCGGAGCCGTCCTCGATGTCGAGCAGTCCGTCGTGCCGCTGGACGCGCTCGCCGTGGAAGCCGAGGGGTGCCTCGCGGTCCGGGAAGCGGCCGTCGGTGAAGGTGCAGTGGTCGACCCAGATGTTCTTGCCGGTGATCACGGTCATCGCGTCGAAGCGGGCGTTCCAGCTGCCCTGTGTGCCGTCGCCCGGTGACCAGGTGGTGAAGTGGTCGACGGGAGCTTCGAGGTGCAGATTGCGCACGATGATGTTCGTGCCGGTGTTGACGGTCAGGAAGACCCCGAGGAGCCGGGCGTCGCGGCCCACGCCGAGCAGGGTGGTGTTGCTCGGCACGGTCAGCTGGATCTGCGCCTTCTCCTTGTTCGACCCGGTCTGGCGGAGCTGACGCTGCTGTTTGCAGTAGTCGTGACGGGTGTCGGACCAGACGGACCCGTCCTCGCCGAAGCAGGACATGTACTTGGCAAGGTCGTATCCGGGCGCGTAGTCCTGCTCGCCGAGCAGGGAACCGTCCTCGGCCTCATGGCCGTTGATGTCGCCGACGACCCGGATCACCTTGGGTGCGGTGGGGTCGCCGCGGTTGGTCAGGGCCTCTTTGAGCTCGGCGCGGGTGTCCACCGTCCAGCTGGTCCCGCCCGTGCCACCGGTGGTGCCGGGGCCGGTCGAGGCCCAGCCGACGGGGCCGCGCTCGGCGGCGGAGGCCTGGCTCGGCCAGAACAGGCACAGGCATGCGAGGAGGGCGGCGACTTTACGCATACGGCCGCCAGTCACCGAGATAGGCCCGCTTGGTGTGCGACGCGGCGTCACTGGAGGTGAGTTGGGGCCGGTTCTCCGGAACCGTGATCACGGCACCCGGCCCGGTGTTGCGGTACTCGGCGAACCGCATGGTCTGCCAGGGATAGGCCTCCCGCATGTTGGTGTACGGCGCCACCGCGTCGATCCCGGAACCGATCCGGGTGTCCCGCACGACGAGGGACGGCCAGGCGGTCGTCTCGTACGACGGCACCCAGGGCCGGGCCAGCTTGTACGCCCCGTCCTCGGCGGCGGAGGTGATCCGGGAGCGGACCGCCAGGATGCCGTGGGGGTTGGCGCGGGCGGTGGACGGGGCGAAGACCATGCCCTTCGGAGTGAAGGTGACGTCCCGTCGCAGCGTGCGGAAGTGGCAGTCCTCGAACACGGCGGTCGCCCGTCCGAAGACGAAGTCGACGTCACCCTCGATGTAACAGCGGTGGAAGTACTGCCGGTCGAAGGTGTCCAGCGCGGTCGTCTCGACGAAGAGGGTGTCCTGGTGGGCCAGCAGGCGGACGTTCTCGAAGTGGGTGCGGTCGCCGTGGGTGTACGACGCCACCGCCTGGGTGCCGGTGATCTCGGGGTGGTCGGCGCGCAGCCAGTCGTTGGCGAGGGTGAGGTCGCGGACGGTCAGGCCGGGGGCCGCCGAGGTGAAGGTGGCGGAGCCGGCCGTGCCGTACGTGCCGGACCCGTCGGGTTTCGGGGTGCCGTTGGCGTTGTCGTAGACGATGACGGTGTGGCGGGGGTCGCGGGTGGCGCCGCGCAGGGTCAGCTCCGCCTTGTCGGCGGGTACTTTGACGACTTCGCGGTACGTCCCCGGGTGCACGACGATCGTCCAGCCGGGCCCGGCCACCGCGTCCACGGCCGCCTGGACAAAGTCGCCGGGGCGGACGTGCAGGACGCGGCGGCCGCCACCGGCGAAGGCGGGACCGGTGCCGGCGGCCACGAGACCGCCGGCGATCCCCGTCAGAAGGGTGCGCCTGCGCGGCATCTCAGCGCGCCTCCTTCCACGGCGTCCAGTCGCCGAGGTACGCCGCGCGGGTCGCCGACGCGGCTTGCTCGGCGGTGAGTTGGGGCCGGTTCTCCGGAACCGTGATCACGGCTCCCGGCCCGGTGTTGCGGTACTCGGCGAACCGCTGGTTCTGCCAGGGGAAGGAGGCCGACATGTTGGTGTAGGGCGCGACCGCGTCGATGCCGGGGCCCATGCACGTGTCCCGGACGGTGAGCATCGGGCGGGCGGTGGTGTCCGAGCTGGGCACCCAGGGGCGGGCCAGCTTGTAGTGGGCGTCGGGGGCCTCGCTGCTGATCCGGCCGCGGACGACCAGGTAGCCGCGCGGGTTGGCGCCCGCCGTGGACGGTGCGAAGACGAAGCCGTACGGGGCGCCGCCCAGGTCGGTGCGGTTCAGGGTGCGGAAGTGGCAGTTCTCGTACACCGCGGTCGCCCGCCCGAAGACGAAGTCGACGTCACCCTCGACGTAGCAGTGGGAGTAGTACTGGCGGGCGAAGGCGGTCAGGGCCGTCGAGTCGGCGTACAGGGTGTCCTGGTGGCCGAGGAAGCGGCAGTGGTGGAAGGCCGAGCGGTCGCCCTGGACCTTGATGGCGACGGCCTGGGTGCCGGTGATCTCGGGGTGGTCGGCGCGCAGCCAGTCGTTGGCGAAGGTGATCCAGCGGGCGGTGAAACCGGCGGCCTGCACGGTGGTGGTGGCGGACCCGGTGGTGCCGTAGGTACCGCCGCCGGGCTTGGGGGTGCCGGCCGCGTTGTCGTAGACGATGACGACGTCGCGGGGGTTCTCGCTCGCGCCGATCCAGGTCGCCTCCGGGCGGGTGGCGTCGACGGCGACCGTCTCGCGGTAGGTGCCGGGGGCGATGACCAGCGTCCAGCCGCTGCCGGTCGCGGCGGTCACGGCGTCCCGGACGGAGGTGTGGTCGCCTTGGCCGTGCGGGTCGACGTACAGGGTCTTCGGGGTGAGGCGCGCGGCCGGTGACCCGTATCGGCCGAACGGGCGCTTTCCGCCGCCGGCCCGCGCGGGGGCCGGCGTGAGAGCGAGCGCGGCGCCCGCTCCGGCGCTCGCCATCAGGAATCCCCTTCTGGACAGGGGGAGTTGGAGGTGGGGCGAGGGCATGCGGGTGCTCCTTCGAGGTGCGGCTCTTACAGGGGTGGATCAGGGACTCCCCCGCAGTGGGGGCCGGGGCGGGCGCACCCCGTGGTGGGGGTGCGGTGCGGGCCGCCCCGGCCGGTTCTCGGAAGGGGGACGTCAGCAGATGCGGCCGGCGCCCGCGCGGTGGCCGACGATGCCCGGGACGGCCTTCGGAGAGTCGACCTTGGTACGCAGGGTCGGCTTCCAGCCGGCGCCCGACTGGAGGGTCTCGCCGGGGATCTCGGCGTTGTGCACGGCGATCAGGTCCGTCAGCTTCCCGTTGACGTAGTTGTTCTCGGCGGTCAGCGGGGACTCGTTCCACTTCTTCAGCGCCTTGCCGACGCTGGCGCCGGCCGGCAGCGAGATGGCGTTGTGGCTGGCGTGGAGCTGCGAGGAGATACCGACACCGAAGATGTAGTAGTCGTCCTTCTGCTCCTCGTTCACCACGTAGTGGTTGTTGTAGACGTCGACCTGTCCGAACCGCACACGCGGAGAGCGCTGGAGGATCCCGTCGAAGCGGTTGTGGTGCATGGTGACCTTGAGCTTGCCGGCGTCGATGGCGGCGAGGCTGTCGCCGTTGCCGATCAGCATGTTCTTGTCGTGGTTCTCATAGCGGTTCCAGGACACGGTCACGTAGTTGGAGCCGCGCACGATGTCCGTCAGCCCGTCGTGCTGCTGGAACACCTTGCCGAAGTAGACCGGCCGCTCGCTGTCGGGGTAGCGCCCGTCGGTGAACGTGTTGTGGTCGAGCCACACGTGGTCCGTGCCGTAGACGACCACGGTGTCGTACTCGGAGTTCCAGTTGCCGGTGTTGTTGTCGTCGGTCGGGTCCCACTTGGGGAAGCAGTCGAGCGGGGCCTCGATGGTGAGGTTGCGCATGATGACGTTCGAGACGCCCTTGATCTGGATGCTGCCGCCGAGGATGCCGGAGTTCTTGCCGACGCCGACGATGGTGGTGTTGCTGGGGATGTTGGCCTTGATCTCCGAGTCCTGCCTGGCGGCGGACGCGACCCGCGCGTCCTCCTGCGGACCCATGGCGACCTTGTCGTTGCCATAGACGGCCGGGTCGTAGTCCTTGAGGTACTGCTGGAGGTCGTAGCCGCCGGTGACGAAGGCCTCGCAGCCCTGGGAGACGGCGTCGATCATGCCCTTGACCTTGATGATCTTGGGCGCGTCGCCGCCGTCCTTCAGCGCGGCCTTGAACTGAGCCCAGGTGGTGACGGTGTAGACGTGCTCGGCGTCGGCGGCCGACCCACCGGTCGTGCCCGCGCCCTGCGAGCCCCAGCCGTCGTTCGCGCCGAGCACCTGACGACCGAGGTCGCGGGAGCCTGAGCCGGCCTCGGCGGCGGTGCCGGTCAGGGACAGCGTGAGAGCGGTGCAGCCGACCAGAACGGCCGCTCTCTTTGTAATGACATGCTCATGCCATGCCTGTGCGCGCATTGTGCGGCTCTCCTTTTTTCAGGGACGGGGTGTTACGCGGCGGCCTGCGGCCAGGTGATCCAGGACGCGGGAATCTCCTCGTCCAGCCGGCGTACATCGCGCGGCGCGAGCACCCGCGTACGCAGCAGTTCCTGGGCCACGAGCCGCGCCACGGCGATCGCGCCGGGCGGGTTGAAGTGCGTGTTGTCCTGCTCGGTCGCGGTCCAGTTGAAGTACGTCTTCGTCTCCTCGACGCCGAGCCGCTGCCACAGCGCGAGGGACAGGGCCTGGAGGTCGAGCAGAGCGACGCGCTCCTCCTTGGCGAGCGCACGCATCGCCGCCGGATAGTCGCCGTGACTCGACACGGCGTTGCCGCCCGCGTCGAACCTCCTGCGCTCGACGGGCGTGGCGAGCACGGGCCGGGCACCACGGGCCCGGGCGCCGTCGACGTACTGGCGCAGATAGTCCTGGTACGTAGTCCAGGGCTCGGTGTAACGAGTGGGGTCGTCCGCCTTCTCGTCGTTGTGAGCGAACTGGATGATCAGAAAGTCGCCCGGCCGGATCGCCCCGAGGACGACATCGAGCCGCCCCTCGTCGATGAAGCTCTTCGAACTGCGCCCGTTCACGGCGTGATTGGCGACGACCAGATCTTTGCGCAGAAAGAACGGAAGCGCCATGCCCCACCCGGTCTCGGGGGCGGCGGGGGCGTACTTCTGGGCCGCGGTGGAATCACCGGCGACGAAGAGAGTGCGGGACCTTGCGTGAGAGACAGCGGTCCCATGGGCCGCGAAGGCAAGAGGAACAGCGGCAAAAGCCGCACTGGTGACCTGTCTGCGGGTGAGTGACACAGAGGCGCCTTTCTCAACAGGCATTGAGGAAATGCGTTTGGCGGTGCCTTTCAAGTGGGGGGTAACCCCCGCGCCCCTGCTTTTCAGGGGCGCGGGACTGTGCTGATATGCGGCTACCGCCGCGTGGGCGCGACCAGCCACAAACAACCCGCAGCCGGCCGCCGACAAACAGAACCGAGCTCTTAGCCGTTCTGCTCTTTCCACTCGGCCTGAGCCGTGTTCAGCTGCTCAGCCAACGTGTCGAGGAACTCCTTCGCACTCATGTCCCCAAGCAGCACCTTCTGGAAGTTCGGCTCGTTCTCGGACTTGGAGACCGTGTTCCAGTCCGGCAGGTAGTACGGCAGCTGAACAATGGTCGTGGACCCATCACTCAACGCCGCCGCGGCCAGCTTCGTGGGCTCCGCCTCGGAGATCCACGCATCCTTCGCGGCGTCGCTGTTCGCCGGAACCTGCCCGGCCGACTTGTTGAACTTCGAGTTCTCCTCGTGCGAGGTGGCGAACTCGATGAACTTCCAGGCGGCTTCCTTGTTCTTGGAGCTCTTGAAGAGGCCCAGCCCGTCAACGGGGTTGGACACCTGAACCCGCTTGCCCCCGGCCCCGATCGGCTGCGGGATGCCACGGAACTTCTCCACCCCGAGCGCCTTCACATGGTCCTGGTACGAGCCCAGGTTGTGGTTCAGCATCCCGATCGTGCCGGAATCCCACTGAGCGACCATCTTGGTGAAGTCGTTGTTGAGGTCGGCGGCCGGTGTGACCTTCTTGTACAGGGCCGCGTACTTCTCCAGTGCCTCGACGTTCTTCGGGTCGTTGACCGTGGTCTTCTCACCGCTCGCGTCCCAGAAGGACGTGATGCCGGACTGCCCGTACATCGCGTCCAACGCCTGGGCGATGGAACCGGCGCCACCCCGGATGGTGTACCCGAACTCGTTCTTGCGCGTGTTCGTGAGCTTGTCCGCGGCCTCGTAGAACTTGTCCCAGGTCGTCGGCTCGTCCAGGCCCGCCTTCTTGAACAGGTCGGTGCGGTAGTAGAGGACACCGTTGTTGGCGGAGGTCGGGATCGAGTACAGCGAGTCGCCGCCGCCGGCGGACTTCAGCGACTCGATCATGGACTCGTTGAGCTTGCCGTTGAGGGAGGACTTGGAGAGCCGGTCGTCCAGCGGCTCCAGCGCGTTCTGGGCGGCGAATCCCGCGGCCATCGCCGCACCGACACCGCCGACGTCCGGCAGTCCGCCGCCCTGGATGGCGGTGTCGACCTTGGACTGGTACTCGGTGGAGGCGATTCCGACGTACTCGACCTTGATGTCCGGGTTCGCCTTCTCGAAGTCGGCGATGATCTCCTTCCAGATGTCGGTGCGGACACCGCCGTTGTTGTCCCAGAAGACGATCTCGCCCTTGCCGCTGCCCTCTTCGCCCTTGTCACCGCCCGCGCCGCTGCCGTCGTCACCACAGGCGGTGGCGGTCAGGGCCAGTACGGAGCCCAGGGCGACGGCTACGGCAGCGCGCCTGCTTCTACGGATGCTGATCTTCATTGGTCGGCTCTCTCTTGTGGATCCAGCGAGATATGAAGTTGTGGGGGGTCGGTTCGGTTCACCACGGGACCTCAGCGGCGGGTGTACGGCGCCCAGCCGTCCGCGCCCTTGAGGTAATTCGCGACGGTGTACGCCTTCGCGTCGGCGTCACTCATCTGCGGCCGGTCCGCTGAGGCACCCGCGCCCGGACCGAAGTTGCGGTACTCGGCGAACCGCGCGTCCTTCCACGAGAACCCGCTCATGTCGGTCCACGGCGAGGACTTGATCGCGGCGGGCAGCTCGGTGTTCCGGATCAACACCTGGGCGACCGCGGCGGGTTCACCGCCCGGGTGCCAGGGCCGCCCCAGATGGAAGGTCCCGGCGGGCGCGTCACTGACGATCCTCGATCCCGTGATCAGGAACCCGTACGGATTGCCCGTCCACGTCGAGGCGGCCGTGATGTACCCGTTGTTGGTGGCGGAGCCACGGCTCAGCGCGCGGATCACGGACCGCTCGACGACGGTGGTCGCGCGTCCGTAGACGAAGTCGACATCGCCCTCGATGTACGAGTCGCGGATGTAGACCCGGCTGATCACGTCCAGCTTGGGGCTGTCGGTCATCAGGGTGTCCTGGTTGCCCAGGAAGGCGGTGTCCTCGAAGACGATCCGGTCGCCGGTCGTCTTCATCGCCAGCGCCTGCTCGCCGTTGACCTCGTGCGCGGCCTCGTCGAAGTCGTTGCTGAAGGTGAGGTTGCGGGCCGTGACGTCGTTCGCGGCGATCCGTACGGTCGCGCTCCCGGTGGAGCCGCCGTTCGCGGCGGGCGTGTCGTAGACGATGACGGTGTCGGAGCGATCGTGTCCAGTCCCCTGCAGCAGGATGTTCGGCTTGCCCGCGGGGATGAGGACCTTCGCCCGGTACGTACCCGGCGCGATCGCGATCGTCACCGGGACGTCATTGCCCTCGGGCACGGCGTCCACGGCGGCCTGCACGGTCGGGTAGTGGGCCGGGACGTGCAGCGTCACCGGGTCGCCGATCCGCTTCTGCGGTCCGGAGAAGCGCTTGACCAGCGCCGGGACGGCTGCCGCCGGATCCAGCCGGTAATCGTAGAACTCCCGTGGGTCGAAGGCGGCACCCCACTCGTCGTGCCTGCCCGTCGTGTTCTTCAGGATCGACCCCCGCTCCACCAACTCGGCGGTGGTGTCGGCCTGGTAGGGGTGCTGGACGTTCCGGTAGTAGCTGTTCTCGATGACCATCTTGGTCTTGCCGCGCGACCAGTTCCCGTACGTCCACACGGGGTCGCCGTCCGCCAGCTGATCCGACAGGTAGTTGTTGTAGAGGTGCGCGTAGGCGCAGTTGTCGGCGGACGGGTTGCGCTGTTTGGTGCCCGTGAACCAGTTGTGGTCGATGGTGATCTGCGTCTTGACGTTCGGGGTCCAGCCGATGCCGAACGTCTTGTTGTTGTCCGTGAACTGGTTGTAGGAGACGGTGACGTACTCGCTGTCCTTGCGGATGTCGAGCTGGCCGTCGCAGATCCGCGAGAAGCGGATGTGGTCGACCCACACGTGGTGGACGGTGTCCATCCGGATGCCGTCGAAGTCGGTGTCCTTGCAGTCCCAGTTGCCCTCGATCGCCGTGTCACGGATGGTGAGGTTGCGGATGATGACGTTGTGGGTGCCGGGGTCGAGGTTGAAACCGCCGTGGACGATCTCGGCGCTGTCGCTCACGCCGATGATGGTCTTGTCGGAGGCGACGGCGATCTCCGTGCCGAAGGGATCCATCTCCAGGGCGCCCTTGACCCGGATGACGTACGGCTCCTCGGCCGCCGCGTACTTCGCCAGTGAGGCCTGGTCGGTGACGGTCACGACCTTGCCGCCCGCACCGCCGGTGGTGCCGCCGGCGAGGGAGGCGAAACCGTGCGGACGGTCGGTCCAGCGGTCCGCGGTGGTCGCGGACCGGTCGGCGGGGGTCGCGGATCGGTCGACGGGTGCGGCCTCGGCCTCCCCGAGCGCCCCGAGACTCAGCGCGGCCACGAGGCCGATCACGGCGGCCAGGACCCTGCCGTGTCCCGACCTCGGTCTCGGCAAGCGCTTGCTATGGAGGTGCGTCATTGCGGCTCCCAACAGGCGTACGGGTGCGGTGCGTGCGTTACAGAGGGTTGATCCGGAACTGCGTGAAACTCGCGGCGCCGGCGTGTCCCGGGCCGACGGGCGCGAGGGCGAACAGGCCGAGCAGGGCGCCGACCCAGCGCCAGGGGGTGGCGGCGAAGACCTGACCCGAGGGGCGAAGGCCGTCACCGACGTCGTGGAAGAAGCGGCAGCGTGCTCCGGCGTCGATCTCGATCCGCAAGCGCGCCCGTCCCTCGGGGGCGAGCCGCGGATGGTCGGCGTCCCGCTCCTTCTCGGCAACGGCCTCCGCGAACCGGTGCACGACGTGGACCGCCCCGTCGGCCCCCCGTTGCAGTCCGATCCAGCTGAAGGCGTCTCCGAGAACCGCGAGCCCGGCCCGCGCGCCCGGTTCCTCGCCGTGCAGCCTCAGCTCGACCTCGACGGCGGACGGGATGCCCGGCAGCCGCTGGGTGAGCACGTTCGGCAGTTTGCGCAGGTCGTGCGCGTCGGCCGAGCGGACGCAGGCCAGCCTGAGGCCGTCTCCTGAGTGCTGGGTGGCCCAGCCGTCCTGCGGGTTGGCCGTCCACTGCCACTGGCGGCCGAAGCGTCCGCCGGGGAAGTCGTCGTCGGTGGCGGGCGCGGCGGCCGGCTGCGGCGGCAGGTCGGGCCGCGGGTGTACGGCGACGGGGGCGCCGTCCTCACCGAGCACCGGCCAGCCGTCCGCGCCCCAGCGCATCGGCTGGAGGTGGACGACCCGGCCGTACGCACCGCGCTGCTGGAAGTGCAGGAACCAGTCCTCGCCGGACGGGGTGCGCACCCAGCCGCCCTGATGCGGCCCGTTGACGTCGGTGTCCTTCTGCTCCAGGACGACCTTCTCCTCATACGGCCCGAAGAAGCCGCGGGAGCGGAAGGCGCCCTGCCAGCCGGTCTCCACGCTCCCGGCGGGGGCGAAGATCCAGAACCAGCCGTCGTGCCGGTAGAGCTTGGGGCCTTCGAGGGTGAACCAGCCGGGGATGCGGTCTCCGTCGACGATCACCTTGCCCTCGTCGAGAAGTGACGTCCCGTCGGGATGCATGCGGTGGCCGGTGAGGCGGTTCTTGATCCCGGAGCGGGACTTGGCCCAGGCGTGCACGAGATAGGCCTCGCCGGTCTCGTCGTCCCACAGGGGGCACGGGTCGATGAGTCCCTTGCCCTCCTTCACCAGATGCGGATGGGTCCAAGGGCCGCGTATGCCGGGGGCGTTGACCTGGAAGATGCCCTGGTCGGGATCGCCCCAGAAGATCCAGAAGCGGTCGTCGTGGTGGCGCAACGACGGTGCCCAGACTCCGCAGTCGTGGCGCGGGGCCTTGAACTCGCCTGCCGGTTCCAGGCGTTCGACGGCGTGGCCGACCAGGGTCCAGTTGACCAGGTCGCGGGAGTGCAGCAGCGGCAGGCCGGGGGCGCGGCCGAAGCTGGAGGCGGTGAGATAGAAGTCGTCGCCGACGCGGACGACGTCCGGGTCGGACCAGTCGGCGTTCAGGACGGGGTTCGTGTATGTCCCCACGGTCTCCGCGGTCATGGGCTCACCGCCTTCCTGATGAGGGCCGCGGCTCCGTCCCGGTCGAGACGGCCGTCGGCGACCACGGTGACGATCCGCCGTACGACGGTGTCGCCGGGCGGGATCGGCAGCCGCTCGTCGTACGCCAGGGACGAGCCGATGCCCGGGTACTCGGCCGTGCGCACGAACCACGGGTCGCGCCGGGTCTGCTCGGTGGCCCCGGCGAAGACCAGCGTCCAGGTGGCGCCGGCCAGGGCGAGCCAGTCGGCGCGGGTGCCGTGGACCTCGGCCTCGCCCTCCGTGGCGGCGGTGAAGACGTGCGGGGCCTCGTGCTCCTTGCGGGCCCGCCAGAAGAAGCCGCCGTAGGCCGCGCCGGGCCGCCCGTTGGTGGCGGGGCTGCCGATCGACAGCGGGTCCGGGGTGACGTTGGTGAGCGAGAAGGTGAAGTCCAGCGCCCAGGCGGCGTCGGTGAGTTCGGTGGCCGCGACCGTACGGCGTTCGCGCAGCAGCTCGGCTCCGGCCGCCACCCAGCGCAGCTCCTCGACGAAGCCGTCGGGGTCGCGCAGTTGGAAGGTGGCGTGCCGCTGGGCGCCGTGGTTGTCCAGTTCGGTCGGGCCCTGGTCACGGACGTAGGTGCGTCCGCCCCAGAAGTTGGCCCCCTCGACGTCGGGAACGGCGACACCGACGCCGAGGTGGTGTGTGTGGTCGGCGGGGCTGAGCTCGGTGACCGCCGTGCCGGCCAGGGTGGTGACGGGGTGCAGGTAGGGGCGCGGGGAGAGCCGGGCCGGCAGCTCGGGCCGGGTGACGTACCGGCCGACCGGGCGGCCCGCGACGCGCAGCACCGGCGTGTCGTTGGTCGTCATCAGGTGCTCACCTCTTTTCGGAGTCCGTTCGGGACCGCCCAGGGGGCGTCCAGCTCGGAGAACAGGGAGAGGGTGTCGGCGGCTGCCGCGACGAGTCCGTCGACGCCGGGGACTACCCGGCGCCGCTCGTCGGGGAGCAGGTGCCAGGTCCCCTCCGGCAGCGGAGCCGGGTCGGGGGCCTGGCGGATCGCCTCGACGACCTTCATGAAGGAGCCCGTGGCGTCCGGCGTGACCAGCAGGTCGGCGCCGTCGGTGAGGTGCTCGACGAGGTTCTCCAGCAGGTCGGTGCGGCCGTACTCGTACTCCTCGGGGCCGTGGTCGGCCCGCTGGAGCAGGACGCGGTCCTGCTTGTACCAGAAGGTGATCCGGCCCCGGCTGCCGTGCGCGACGACGTACGGCTCGTCGGGGTCCTCGGCGCACAGGGTCGCCGCGACGGTCACCGGGAGGTCCCGTGTGGTGGTGACGCGGACGCAGGAGGTGTCGTCGGACTCGATGTCGTTGGCGCGCAGCAGCTCGGTCTCGATCTCGGTGACGTCCTCGGCGTGCGGGGCCCCGGCCAGCGCCAGGGCGGTGGCGACGGCGTGCGCGAGCGGGTTGGTCAGCGCCCCGTCGATCACGTCGACCCCGTGCAGCCTGCGCTTTCCCGCCCACGGCGCCCGCCGGTAGTACGCCTCGGGACGCGCCCAGGCACCGGCCCCGCCGACGCCCTCGAGTTCTCCGATCGCGCCCTCGGCGATCAGCTCGCGGATCGCGGGCACGGCGTGCGAGCCCAGCGACTGGAAGCCGATCTGGCAGGCGACGCCGGCCTTGGCGACCCCGTCGGCCATCCGGCGGTACTCGGCGTAGGAGGGGGCGGGCGGCTTCTCCAGAAGCAGGTGCACGCCCTTGCCGGCGGCCGTCAGCGCCAGGTCCGTGTGCGTCGGGATCGGCGTACAGATCACGGCGATCCGGGCGCCGGTGGAGTCGAGGAGGGCCCCGAAGTCGGCGGACTGCTCGGGCGTGCCCAGGCCCTCGGGGATCTCGTCCCCGGTCAGCGGGGTCAGCTCGCAGATCCCCGCCAGCCGGACGATGCCCTTGTCCTGGAGCCGGCGGATGTCGTCCAGGTGCCAGCGGCCGTGGCCGCGTGCGCCCGCGAGAACGATCGGAACGGTCATGGGGTCCTCCCTGCGCCCGCGCCGCGTGCCACCTCTCGGTCGGCCGTGGCGGCGTTGTCGATCTTTGTGTGCAGGGTAGGTCTCCAGCCGACGTCCGCCGTGAGATCACGCTCGCTGCCCGAGTTGTAGGCGTTGTAGATGGCGAGCAGGTCCACCGGATAGCCGTTGAAGAGGGTGCCGCTCTGGTGCAGGGCGGTGCCGTTCCAGCTCTTGACCAGGTCGGCGACCTCGATGTGGCCGGGGGTGGTGAAGGCGTTGTTCTCGGCGTAGACGGCCGACTCGGTGGAGACACCGACGGAGTAGCGGTAGTCGTGGGCGTCGTCCGGGACGACGTACCGGTTGTTGTAGAGATGCACCTGCCCGAAGCGGACCCTGGGCGCCCGCTGGACGATCGACTCGAACTCGTTGTGGTGCAGGGTGACGCGGAGCTTGCCCCGGTCGCCGGTGGCCGTGTCGCCGTTGCCGATGAGGATCGCCTTGTCGTGGTCGGCGAACCGGCTCCAGGAGACGGTGACCAGGTCGGATCCGTTGGTGATGTCGAGCAGGCCGTCGTGGCGCAGGTAGTTGCGGGCGTAGTGGGTGGGTTCCTTGGCGTCCGGGTGGCCCTTGTCGCTCAGGGTCACGTGGTCGACCCACACGTGGGTGGCACCGCGCAGCCAGAGGTTGTCGTAGGCCGTCTTCCAGTCGCCGAGGCCGCCGGTGTTGGGCTGCCAGACGGGGAAGCAGTCGTAGGCGTCGCGCAGGTCGAGGTTGCGGATGATCACGTTGTTCGCGTTCTTGACCTGGAGGCCGGCGCCCTTGAGGACGGCCTTCTTGCCCAGGCCGACGATGGTGGTGTTGGAGCCGACCGGCAGCACGATCCGCTCGGCCTGCTTGGCCGCCGAGGCCTGGCGGGCCTCCTCCTGCGGGCCGCTGGGCTTGGCCGGGCCCCAGGTGCGGGGGTCGTAGGCGGCCAGGTACTTCTTCAGGCTGTAGCCGTCGGTGGCGTAGTCGGCGCAGTCCAGGCGGTCGCCGTCGTCGTCGGTGTTGGCGTCGATGGTCCCGGCGATCTTGATGATCTTCGGGGTGTCGCTGCCGCCGTCGAGCGCGCGGACGAGTCCGGCGCGGTCGGTGACGGTGTGGACGTGCGCGTCGTCGGCCGCGGCCCCTCCGGTGGTGCCGCCGGCGGCGGAGGCCCAGCCGTCGTTCGGGGGCAGGGTGTCGCGGCTGATGTCGCGTTCCTCGGCGTGCGCGGGGACACACAGAAGACCCAACGCGGCGCCGACCACCGCGATCTGACGGAGCCTCATCCCTTCACCGCCCCCGCGCTGAAGCCCGTGATCAGCCACTTCTGGATGAAGGCGAACACGAGCACGACGGGTACGGCCGCGATGATGCCGCCCGCGGCGAGTGCGCCGAGGTCGACGCTGTCCGCGCTCATCAGGGTGTTGAGGCCGACCGGGATGGTCTGCTTCTCCTGGTTGTTCAGGAACATCAGGGCGAACAGGAAGTGGTTCCAGGAGTGCACGAAGGCGAAGGAACCGACGGCGATCAGTCCGGGTCGCAGCAGCGGCAGGACGACGATCCGGAAGGCGGTGAACCGGTTGCAGCCGTCGACCCAGGCCGCCTCTTCCAGCGAGTACGGCACGTTCTTGATGAAGTTGCTGATCAGGATCATCGACAGCGGCAGCTGGAAGACGGTCTCCGCGATGATCACACTGCCCAGCGAGTTGATCATCTGGAGTTCGGCGAAGATCTCGAACAGCGGGACCAGGAGCAGCGCGCCGGGCACGAACTGGGAGCAGAGCAGGGCCAGCATGAAGGCCTGCTTGATCTTGAAGTCGAACCGGGCGAGGGCGTAGCCGCCGGCCAGTGCGACGAGGGTCGTCATCACCAGGGTGGCGACGCCGACGAGCAGGCTGTTCTCGAAGTAGGTGCCGAAGCTGCGCTCCGTCCACACCTTCTCGAAGTGGTCGAAGGTCATCGGCCAGGGCACGAGCGAGGTCGAGCCGGCCGGGCGGAGGGCGAAGAGCAGGATCCAGTAGAAGGGGATGAGGGTGAAGACGAGGTAGATCGACAGCGGCAGGTAGATCTGCCAGCGGGGCGCCTCGTCCCAGGCACGGCGCTTGCCCGTGGGGCGCTGCGGTTCGACGACCGCGGGCTCGGGAGCCGGTGCCACCGCGGTGGCCTCCTTGGTGCTCACTTGTCCCCACCTCCGAACTTGCTCAGGCGCAGATAGACCATCGAGCAGAAGAGCAGGATCACGAACGCCACCGTGGTCAGGGCGGACGCGTAGCCGAAGTTGTGCGCGTCGACGCTGGTGTTGGCGATGTAGAGCGGGAGGGTCGTCGTCTCGCCCGCGGGTCCGCCGCCGGTCAGGGTGTAGAGCAGGTCGACGTTGTTGAACTCCCACACCGCGCGCAGCAGCGTGGACAGGATGATGGCGTCCTTCAGGTGCGGCAGCGTGATGTGCCAGAACTGCTTGATGCGGCTGGCCCCGTCGACCTCGGCGGCCTCGTACAGGTCCCTCGAGACGGACTGCAGGTCGGCGAGGATGAGGATGGCGAAGAAGGGGACACCGCGCCACAGGTCGGCGACGATCGCGGCCCAGAACACGGTCCCGGTGTCCGACAGCCAGCTGGTGCCGTAGCTGCCGATGCCCATGTCGGCGAGGTAACGGGTGATGCCCGTCTGGGAGTTGTAGAGCAGCACCCAGATCGCGGAGGTCAGCACGCCGGAGACGGCCCATGGGGAGAAGACCATGGCGCGTCCCAGCCCCCGGCCCACGAAGGTCTGGTTGACGATGAGGGCGAGCGCGAGGCCGAACAGCAGCTGGAGGCCGACCTCGACGACGACCCACTTGGCGCTGAAGACCAGTGTGTCCCAGAACAGCGGGTCGTCGGTGAAGGCGTGGACGAAGTTGTCGAAGCCCGCGTAGCCGTTCCGCCACGGCTTGGTGGGGTTGTAGTTCTGCAGGCTGTAGTAGAAGACGCTGATCACCGGGTAGGCGATGAAGCCGAGCATGAGCAGGGCCGCCGGGGCGATCAGCAGGTACGGCAGCCTGCGCGGCGTGGCGGAGGCACGGCGCCGCCGGGGTGGCGCGGGCGGTTTCGCCACGGCTGCGGCTTGGGCCATGACTGTTCTCCGTTCTGGTACGTCGTGCGTGCTTCGTGCGTGGGTGGTGCGTACGTCGTGCGTTCTCGTGCAGGAAGCGCTTTCTCGCTGTACAGGGATGTGCCAGGTCGTGCTGCGGTGGTTCAGCCCGCGTACGGGTCCTGCACCTTGCCCGGGCGGGCCAGGAACTCGAAGTCGCAGCCGGTGTCGGCCTGCGTGATCTGCTCGTTGTAGAGCGCGCCGTAGCCGCGCTCGTAACGGACGGGCGGCGGCGTCCACTGCGTTCGGCGACGCTCCAACTCCTCGTCGTTCACGGCGAGATGGAGGGTGCGCGCCTCGACGTCGAGGGTGATCGTGTCCCCGGTGCGGACCAGGGCCAGCGGGCCGCCGACGTACGACTCGGGGGCCACGTGCAGCACGCACGCGCCGTAACTCGTGCCGCTCATCCGGGCGTCGGAGATCCGCACCATGTCCCGCACGCCCTGCTTGAGCAGGTGGTCGGGGATGGGCAGCATCCCGTACTCGGGCATGCCCGGTCCGCCCTTGGGCCCGGCGTTGCGCAGCACCAGCACGCTGTCGGCGGTGATGTTCAGCGACGGGTCGTTGATGGTGCGCTGCATCGTCCGGTAGTCGTCGAAGACGACCGCGGGACCGGTGTGCTTGAGCAGGTGCTGCTCGGCGGCGATGTGCTTGATGACCGCGCCGTCCGGGCAGAGGTTGCCGCGCAGGACGGCGACCCCGCCCTCGTTCGCGACCGGGTTGTCCCGGGGCCGGATGACGTCGTCGTTGTGCACCTGCGCGCCGGTGATCTGCTCGCGCATGGTGTCGTACGAGACGGTGGGCCGCTCCAGGTGGAGCAGGTCCGGGATCCGGGAGAGGAACCCGGGCAGTCCGCCGGCGAAGTGGAAGTCCTCCATGAGATACGTCTGTCCGCCGGGCCGTACGTTGGCGAGCACCGGGACCGTGCGGGCGACGCGGTCGAAGTCGTCGAGGGTGAGCTTGACGCCCGCGCGGCCCGCCATGGCGATCAGGTGGATCACGGCGTTGGTGGAGCCGCCGAGGCCCAGGACGGTGGTCACCGCGTCCTCGAAGGCGTCGCGGGTGAGGATCTCCGAGAGTTTCCGGTCCTTGTGGACCAGTTCGACGATGCGGAGGCCCGCGGCGGCGGCCATCCGGTCGTGCCCGGAGTCCACGGCCGGGATGCTGGAGGCGCCCGGGACCGTGACGCCGAGGGCCTCGGCGGCGGCGGTCAGCGTGGACGCCGTACCCATGGTCATGCAGTGGCCCGGCGAGCGGGCGAGGCCGCTCTCCAGCTCGGTCATCTCGCAGTCGCCGATGAGGCCGGCCCGCTTGTCGTCCCAGTACTTCCACATGTCGGTGCCGGAGCCGAGGACCTCGCCCCGCCAGTGGCCCGGCAGCATGGGCCCGGCGGGCACGAAGACGGCGGGCAGGTCGACGCTCGCGGCGCCCATGAGGAGCGCGGGCGTGGACTTGTCGCAGCCGCCCATGAGCACGGCCCCGTCGACCGGATAGGACCGCAGCAGTTCCTCGGTCTCCATCGCCAGCATGTTGCGGTAGAGCATCGGGGTCGGCTTCTGGAACGTCTCGGAGAGGGTGGAGACCGGGAACTCCAGCGGGAAGCCGCCCGCCTGCCACACCCCTCGCTTCACAGCCTGCGCGCGGTCCCGCAGGTGCACGTGGCAGGGGTTGATGTCCGACCAGGTGTTGAGGATCGCGATGACCGGCTTGCCCAGGTGCTCTTCGGGCAGGTAGCCGAGCTGGCGGGTACGGGCGCGGTGGCTGAAGGAGCGGAGGCCGTCGGTGCCGTACCACTGATGGCTTCTGAGCTCTTCTGGACGCCTTCTGATCGGCTCGTTCATATCGACCACCCGGCGGCGATGGCGGCGACCTCGGCGCGTTCGTCCTCGGGCAGGTGCTTGCTCGGCGGGCGGACGTCGCGGCGGCACAGGCCGAGGGAGGCGAGGGCCTCCTTCACGACGGTGACGTTGTTGGCGGAGCCGTTGGCGGCGCGCAGCTCCTCGAAGCGGCGGATCTGCTCCCAGACCTTCATGGCGGCCGGGTAGTCGCCGGATCGAAGCGCTTCGATCATGTTCAGCGAAACGGACGGGGCGACGTTCACGAGCCCCGAGGTGAAGCCGGTGGCGCCCGCGGAGAAGTACGAGGGGGCGTACGGCTCGGCGAGCCCGGCGACCCACACGAAGCGCTCCAGCCCGGCGTCGCGGGCGAACGCGGCGAACTTGGCCGCGTCCGGGACGGCGTACTTCACGCCGATGACGTTCGGGCAGGTGTCGGCGAGTTCGGCGAGGCGGACGCCCTGCAGCTGCGCGTTGCGGATGTAGGGCACGACGCCCAGCTCCGGTACTGCCTCGGCGATGGCGCGGTGGTAGTCGACCCAGCCGGCCTGGGAGACGTACGGGTGGACGGGCTGATGGACCATCACCATCTGGGCGCCGCGCTCACGGGCGTGCCGCGCGGAGGCGATGGCGGTCGGCACGTCGTGGCCGACCCCGACGAGGACCACGGCGCGGTCGCCGGCCTCGTCGAGGGTCAGCTCGGTGACGAGCTGCCGCTCCTGGGGGGTGAGGGCGTAGAACTCCCCGGTGTTGCCGTTGGGAGTGAGGGTCGTGATCCCTCCGTCGAGCAGACGACGCAGCAGGGCCCGGTGGGCGTCCTGCTCGACGGAGCCGTCCTCGGCGAACGGGGTCACCGGGATCGCCACCACGTCGGCCAGGGCCGCCCGTTGGGTCTCGAACGTCGTTGTCATGCCTGACCGTCCTCTCCCTGGGCCTCGGACTCCGCTTGGGGGAAGGCCCGCTCGACGAAGGACCCGATGTGCGAGTGCAGGGCTCTCGCCGCGCCGTCGGCGTCACCGGCCAGGGCGAGCCGCAGGATCTCCCGGTGCTCGCCCGCCTCCCGCTCCCAGGAGGGCGAGGCGGCCCAGGCGACGGCCGAGACGAGGGCGGCCTGGTCGCGGACCTCGTCGAGCATCCGGCCGAGCAGCGGGTTGCCGCAGGGCAGGTACAGGGCGCGGTGGAACTCCCGGTTGGCGAGCGACCGTTCGGCGGTGTCGGTGGCCGCGTCGGCGCGGGTCAGCGCGTCCCTTGCGGCATCGAGGGACGCTCCCCGCTTGACGGCACGCTTCAGCGCCTCGGGCTCCAGCAGGAGCCGCACGTCGTAGACCTCGCGCGCCATGTCCGCGTCCACCATGCGCACCGTGACGCCCTTGTACTGGCTCATCACGACGAGCCCCGTACCGGCCAGGGTCTTGAGCGCCTCACGGACGGGGGTCTTCGACACCCCGAACTGCGCGGCGAGCTCGGTCTCGACCAGAGCCTGACCTGGCGTCAACTGCCCGGTGAGGATGCGGTGTTTGATCCCTTCCAGCACGTACTGCGTGCGGGAGGGGATCGGCGTGGGCACAGAGGTCATGCGCGCCTCTCGGATCTCGCGTATCGGATCTCACGTATCGCGTCTCATATATGACGTACGAAGTACGACGCGTTGAAGGTAGGAGGGCCCCTGTGTTTCGTCAATGCTTCTGGCAAAGGAAGTTGAAGTTTCGGTGAAGAGCCTTCAGACGTCCCTGGTCTCGCCCACGTGGGCGGCGCGGGTCGGCCCGCCGAAGGCCGAGGCGGCCCGGACGGTCGCCGCCTCGGGGGTGAGCGTGGGCCCGACGTGCGTGACGAGCAGCTGTCGTACGCCGGCCAGACGGGCGGCGGCACCGGCGTCCTCCGGAGTCAGATGCACCTGTTCGCCTTCGCGATGCCGGTCGATGTCGGCCTCGCAGAGGAACAGGTCGGCGCCCCCGGCGAGATGGAGCAGCCCGTCGCAGGGCCCGCAGTCCCCGGAGTACGCGAGAACCCGCCCGCCGCTTTCGGCGCGCAGCCCGTAGGCCTCGACGTCGTGCTCGACGGCGTGGGCGGCGAGGGTCAGGTCGCCGTGCCGGGCGGTGTGGCCGTCGTACAGGGACTGAAAGGCGAAGATTCCGTCGAGGAACCCGGCATCCGGCCGCCCGAAGAAGCCCGAGAGGCGCTGTGCGCAGCCGGCCGGGGCGTAGACCGGAATGGGAGCGTCCGGCGTGAGCCCGCCATACGCCAGCCCGTACACGGCGGCCACCAGATCGGCGCTGTGGTCCGCGTGCAGATGCGAGATCCAGATGGCGTCGAGCCGAGCCGGATCGGTGTGCCGCTGCAACTCGGCGAAGGTCCCGAACCCGGCGTCCACCCACACCTCGGCACCCCCGCCCCGCAGCAGATAACCGGAGCACGGCAGGTCCGGCCGCGGATGCGGGGAGGCGGTGCCGAGGACGGTGAGAGTGAGGGGCATGCGGGGAGCGTACGGTCGCCGTACGCTCCCCGCCTCTCGATTACGGCTTCCAGCCCGGGTCCCGCCCACTCAGCCCCACCGCACGGTCGAGGAGCGGGGCCTCGTCCGGGACGGAGACGACCGGGCCGAAGATGTCGTCTCCGCGGTCGGAGTCCTCCGCCGCGGCGAAAAGCATGTCGTACGACGCCTGCAGCGCGGCGGGGTCCGGCTCGTACCGTTGGCCGGTGGCCCGGGCCAGGTCCCAGCCGTGGATGACCAGTTCGTCGGCGACGACGGCGGCGGCGACCTCGCCGGGCAGGTCGATGCCGCCCGCTCGGGTCATGCCGGTCCAGGCGGCCGGGTCGCGCCAGGCGTCGGCCAGTTCGTCGAGGGCCTTGGAGAGCTCCTCGCGCCAGCCGGGGCCGATGTCGGGCACGGCGGCTTCCGGGCTGGTGTCCGTCGTGACGCCCAGGTCCTTGCGGGCGGCGTCGCGGAAGGCGACGGCGAGGCCGGTCAGGTGCCCCAGCAGGTTGCGCACCGCGAGGTCCGGGCACGGCGTCGCGGCGGAGAGCTGCGCGTCGGTGACGCCGTCGGCGAGGCGTGCCACGATGCGGGTCTGCGCACCGAGGTCGAAGGTCGGGGCGGTCATGCGGCGGCTCCAGTGGTTGGGTTCCTGCAAGGTTGACCGGCCGCGACCGCGAAACTCATCGCTTCGGACGGTGCCGTCCTGGACCCGGGCCGTCCCGCCGCGGACCGGCACCCTGCCGTCCCGCTCCTTGGCGCCTTTGGCTGCCCGCGCCCGGCGCGACAGCTCGCGCGGTGTCGCCCCGCCGCCCAGGCACCACAGCGCGATGACCGGGTCGCGGATCGCGCAGCCCAGCGACGAGTCACGACGTAGGCGGCGACCACGGTGAAGGCGCACTCCCAGCCGCCGAGCCCGCCGCCGCACGTTGAGGCGGCGGCGGTGCGGTTCCCGGACGAGGGACATCAGCAGGATGTGGCGAAGGCCGATGAGGATCGGAACGACGTCGCTCGTGCGGTCGACGCCATGGGCCCAGCCGGTGGCGCCGGCTCAGAGCCCGCTGAGTCCCTCGCGCACCGCTTCCAGGTCGGCGTCCGACGCCAACCCGGCGTGATACAGCCGCAGTTCCGTCGCTCCGAGCTCCCGGGCCCGCGCGGCGTCCGCCGCGACCGTGCCCGGGCTGCCGCCCATACCCGAGACCACGCCCAGGTTGGCGGCGATGACGGCGCCTTCCCGCCGCTGCCGCGCGAAGGGCGTCAGCAGGCCGGGGCCGCCCGCGCACGGCACGACCACACCGTCCGCGACGGACAGGATGTGCGCGGGGTCGACGCCCGGGTTGGCGCCGACGTGGTAGGTCACGGGGTCGGCGTGCAGCAGCACCTGGAAGCCCTCGGGGGCGGCCGCGCGGACCGCGGCGACGGCTGCCTCTTGCAGCGTGCGGGCGGTTTCGTCGCGCCACGCGCGCGTGGCGGCCGCGTTCGTCTCGCCGAGGAGCTTCTCGACCCCGGCCCATCCGCCGTCGTCGTGCGCGCCCCGCCACAGCGGCTCCAGCGCGGCGCGTACGGCGGCGGCCAGCTCGTCGGCGTCCAGGCCCTGGCTGCCGTATCCCTCCCGGCAGGTCGGGCAGAAGCAGAGGGCCATCAGGTACATTCCGGCGTCGCCGAGGCCGACTCCGCCGGTCTTGTCGTGGGCGTGCAGGTGCTGGAGTCCGTACCAGCCGAGGGACTCCAGTTCGGTGCCGCGCGCGCCGGGCCGTACGGCCGCCTCGGCGGCGAGGTCGACGAGGTACGCGCGCGTGGCGGGCTGCGCGACGCAGGGGGCCCACGGGTAGCGGTCACCGTAGGCGTTGACGACCGAGGTGCCGGGGTGTTCGGCGCCCAGGCGGGAGTTGTGCGCGAGGACGACCCAGGTGTGCACTTCCAGACCGGCGTCCACGAGCGCTGCCGCCGCTTCACCGAAGGCGTCTCCGGGCGCCCAGTCGCCGGCCGCGTACGGGCGCAGCTTGCGCCCCTCCCACCGGTCGTCCGCGGGATACAGCACGGCCGCGTGTTCGGCGGTGACGATGCGGTGGCGCGGGTGGCGGGGGGTCAGGGCGCGCGTGGAGTGGTAGGCGGCGGCGAGCGTCACCTGTTGCACGCCGAGCGCGGCTATGCGTCCCGCGGCCTCCGGGTCACCGTTGACGTCCCAGGGGTAGACGAAAGTCGACGCCTTCACTTGTTCCCGCCTTCGTTCTCCGCCGTCACTTGTCCTCGTCCAGCAGCGCGTATCCGCGCTCGATGATCTGAGCGAGCTGCTTGACATGATCCTCGCTCGGCTCGTGCAGCGGGGGCCGGACCTCCCCCACGTCGAGTCCACGCAGCCGTACACCGGCCTTGACGAGGGCGACGGCGTAGCCGCGGCCCTGGGCGCGCAGCTCGACGAAGGGGCAGTAGAAGCCGTCGAGCAGGCGGTTCGCGGTGGTGTCGTCGCCGGTCTTGTGGGCCTCGTAGAAGGCGAGGGCGATCTCCGGGGCGAAACAGAAGACGGCGGAGGAGTAGAGCGTGATGCCGATGCCGCGGTAGGCGAGCTGGGTCTGCTCGGCGGTCGGCAGCCCGTTGAAGTAGAGGAAGTCGCCGGGGACCTCGGTGCGGACGGCGCTGATGACGCGCTGCATGAGGTGGAGGTCGCCGAGTCCGTCCTTGAAGCCGATGATTCCGTCCGTGCGGGCGAGCTCGACGACGGTCTCGGGCGTGAAGACGGCGTTGTCGCGTTGGTAGACGATCACCGGCAGCGAGGTCGCCGCGGCCACCTCCCGGTAGTGCCGCAGCAGCCCGTCCTGCCCGGCGATCACGAGGTACGGCGGCATGGCGAGCAGCCCGTCGGCCCCGGCCGCCTCGGCGAGCCGCGCGTACCGCACGGCGAGCGCGGTGCCGTATCCGGCGCCCGCGACGACCGGCACCCGGCCCGCCGTCTCCTCCACGGCCGCCCGCACGCACGCCTCGAACTCCTCCGGCGCCAGCGCGTGGAACTCCCCGGTGCCGCAGCACGCGAAGACGGCGGCGGCCCCGCCCTCGACCCCGCGGCGCACGTGTGCGCGGTAGGTGTCGAGGTCGACCTCGCCGTCGGGGCCGTAGGCGGTGACGGGGAAGAACAGCGGCCCGCCGGGGATGCCGAGTCGAGCGGCGAGGGGGGCTGATGTCACGGGCTCTCCCTAGAACAGGCGCTCATGTTTATGACTTGCATCTACATCTATGAACGCGTCCACCCTAAGGAGGCCTCTCAGGGGCGGTCAAGCCGACAAACGCGCATCACAGAAGCGGATTTTCCGGCTCCGGGTCACACTTGACGGGATACGGCCACCATCCCTAGCGTGTCCACGCTTGTGAATGCCATCCATGCATGCGGCCGCCGACTCAAGGAGACCCGAGGATGCCCGCTCCCCGCACCGTTCTGCTCACCGGCGCCGCCGGCGGGCTCGGCACCCTGATGCGGGACCTGCTCCCCGACTACGGCTACGAGCTGCGCCTCCTCGACCTGCGCCCCATCGACGGTGAGCCGGACGCGATCGTCGCGGACCTCACCGACCAGGACGCCGTGCGCGAGGCCGTGCGGGGCGTCGACGCGATCATCCACCTCGCGGGCATCTCCCTGGAAGCCTCTTTCGAGAAGATCCTCAAGGCGAACATCGAGGGGACCTACAACCTGTACGAGGCCGCACGCGAGGAGGGCATCCAGCGGATCGTCTTCGCCTCCTCCAACCACGCCGTCGGCTTCACCCCGCGCCCCCAGGGCGACGCACCCTTCGATGCGGGCGCACTGATCCCCATCGACACCCCGCGCCGCCCGGACACCTTCTACGGCCTGTCCAAGTCCTTCGGCGAGGACCTCGCGCAGTTCTACTGGGACAAGCACGGCCTGGAGACGGTGTCCGTCCGCATCGGCTCCTGCTTCCCCGAGCCGACCAGCGTGCGCATGCTCTCGGTGTGGATGAGCCCCGCCGACGGCGCCCGTCTCTTCCACGCGGCCCTGACCGCGGAGAACGTCGAGCACACCGTCGTCTACGGCTCCTCCGCCAACACACGACTGTGGTGGGACCTGACCACCGCGCGGGCCCTCGGTTACGAACCACAGGACGACTCCGAGCCGTACGCCGAGAAGCTGATCGCCGAGCAGGGCGAGCTGGACCCGGAGAACATCGCGCACGCCCACCTGGGCGGCCACTTCGTGAGCGATCCGCCGATCTGGCCCTACTGATCCGGTCGACCGCCGCCCACCGCGGCGGAAAACAGACGTTCGCGGCGGGGGGGGGGGGGGGGCCCCCCGCCCCCCCCCCCCCCCCGGGGGGGCCCCCCCCCCCCCCGGGGCACGGGGGAGGGCGCAGCGCGCCGGGGGGCGGGGGGGGGGGGGCGCGGCGG
>NZ_JBEOVF010000058.1:0-54443 GCF_040295365.1 Streptomyces sp. NPDC002838
CCGATGGGCAACCTCTGAGGGCCCCTCAGCTGAGGGACCTCAGCGCCGCCGCGTCGTACGGCTGCAGCTCGTCGCCCTTCGCCACATGATCAGCGCGGGTGGTTCGATCGTCAGCCATCTTCCACGCGAGTCGCGCCGCGCCCGCACACGCGCCTGGAGTGTCAGGGCTCTACGGACAGGGAGTGGTGGAAGAAGCCGGACGGGTCCCACAGCCGCTTGGTCCGCTGGAGGCGCTGGTAGTTGTCTCCGTAGTAGAGGGTGTGCCACGGGGTGCCGGACCGGTTGCGGTGAGGGTCCCTCAGGTCCGTGTCGGGGTAGTTGATGTAGCAGCCCTGGTAGCGCTCCCCCGGTGCTGGGACGCCGCCCGCAGCGTGGAAGAAATCCTCGTACAGCTCCCTGACCCAGCGGATGTTCGCCTCGTCCTGTGCCGGATCCCCCCAGAAGGACTGGAACAGCATCTTGAAGGCCGAGGAGCGCTGGACACTGGCCGTCTCACTGGGGGAGATGGCGTTCACCCGGCCTCCGAAGGAGAGCAGGACGACCATGGCGTCCGGGTTGGCGTGCGCCTCAGACGTGAGGTGGTGGTGGAGGGTCGCGACCTGATGGTCGTCCACACCGGTCCGCATGTACGCCGACTTGTGGTCGGCGCGCAAAGAAGGGTGGGTGAGAGTGGGATTGTTGGTACCGAGCAGCCGGGTCGCGTTCAGCCAGGGCAGGCGCCGTGGGGTGGCCAGGTGGGGCATCGCGGCCAGATCGCCGGACGGCTTGGACAGGGTGGTCGCCGTCAGGCCGGTGCCGGCGGTGATGGCCTTGAGGAAGTTGATGAGCAGTTTGTCGGCGTCGGGGGCGCCGGCGTCCACCTGCGTGAACAGGTCCAGGGTGCCGTGCGCCCGGTGACAGAGGTTGAACACCGAACTGAGCGCGCGGCTCGGGGAGTCCGGCCCGCTGTTGGCCTCGTGCCAGGCCCCGTAGTTGCGCAGCAGCCGGCCGAACCGCTGTTCGTTCAGCTGCTCCCACGGGAACGACAGCGCGCTGGCCAGCACACCCGCGGGCGGCCGTACGAGCTGCCGGTCCGGCTCGGCTCCCCGCGCCCCGGGCGAGCGGAACCAGTAGCGGGTGACCAGGCCGAAGTTGCCGCCACCGCCGCCGGTGTGGGCCCACCACAGGTCGCGGTGGGGGTCGTCCTCCTCGCGGGTCGCCACGACCGTGCGCACCCCGCCCGACCGGTCCACCACCACGACCTCCACGGCGTACAGGTGGTCCACCACCAGTCCGTGCGCGCGGGAGAGCATGCCGTAGCCGCCACCGGCCACATGCCCGCCGGCGCCGACGCTGTAGCACATGCCGCCGGGCAGAGTGACGCCCCAGCCCTTGAACAGCGTCTCGTACACGTTCAGCAGCCGGGCGCCGGGCTCCACCGCGAAGGCGCGCATCGACGGGTCGTACGACACGTCCGTCATCTCGGAGAAGTCGAGCAGTACCTCGACCCCGGGATTGCAGACCAGGTCGGCGAAGCAGTGGCCACCGCTGCGTACGGAAACCTTCTTGCCGTCGTCGACGGCCCGCCGCAGGGCCGACTCGGCGTCCGCGGCCGATCGGATCATCCTGAAGTACTCAGGCCTGGCGACGAAGCGCTGGTTGTTGCCGGTGGTCAGCGTCGCGTACCTGAGGTCACCGGACCGTATGACCGCCCCGGTGCCGGTGGCGATGGCGCCGGACGGGGCGGCCTGCGCCGGACGGGGCGACAGCGCGGTCACCGAGGCGGCGCCGGCGAGCGTGCCGGCACGGGTGATCAGCGTGCGGCGGTCTGTTCCACTCATCTGTTCCCTCTCTGTCATGCCCGGCCCGGGCACGGGTCGTGTTCGGGAGCGGCTGACGTCTGATCAGGTCGAAGGAGTTCAGGCACATGTGCCGCCGGTGGTCCGAGCCACCTGGTGAGGCCCTCGGCAAGACGGGCCGAAGTCGCCGTGCCGGGCTCGGCGGCCCAGGCCACGTAACCGTCGGGCCGGCACAGCAGGGCCTCGGCGGGCCAGCCCGGCGGCGGGCCACCGCGCAGGCGTACGGAGTTCAGCCGGTCCCGCCAGCCGAGGGCCGTACGGTCCAGGGCGCCCTCGGCTTCGGGCGTGAGCACCAGCAGGGGCCGTCCCGCGCCGAGCAGTTCGGCCACCGTGTGGTCGCCTGTGTCGGCTTTCAGCCGGTGGTTGGGCAGGAAACGGCCCGCCCACGGGTGCGGGCAGGAGGGGATGGCGTACGCCACGCTCTGCCCGCTGATCTCGTCGGCCACCCGCCGGCCCGCCTCCGGAACCCGGATGAGTTCCCCAAGAGAGGCTGACGGAGGACCGTCCTCGGCGTCCGGATCCATCAGCCTGGCCTGCACCCGGGTGTTGGCGATGACGCGCTCGGCCACGGGGCGGCGTTCCGCCCCGTAGGTGTCGAGGAGGTCCGGCGTGGTATGGCCGTGGACCACCGACGCGAGCTTCCAGCCGAGGTTGACCGCGTCCTGGATCCCGGTGTTCAGCCCCTGGCCTCCCAGCGGGGCGTGGGTGTGCGCGGCGTCGCCTGCGAGCAGGACGCGCCCGCTGCGGTAGGTGTCGGACAGCCGGGAGAAGTCGCTGAACCGCGACAGGTGAACGGGCTGGTCCATCGGCACGTCGCGGTTCAGGATGCGCTCCGTCACCCGGCGCAGCCCCGCCAGCGTGACCTGCTCCCGCCGCGAGGGCAGCGGCCGGGAGAAGTCATGCGTGAGGACCCGGCTGTGCCCGTACGGATTGACGTTGATCAGCGTCCAGCCGCCCTCGCCGCGCGTCCAGCCGTCCGGGACGGCGGCCGGTTCGGCCAGCCGGACGCTGCCGATCAGACCGCTGAAGGTCGCCGGTGTCTCGGTGACCGGGAACCCGGCCTGCGTCCGGACCACGCTGCGGGCACCGTCACAGCCGGCCACGTAGTCCGCGTCGAAGGTGCGGGTCCCGTCGCCGGTGAGGGCGGTGACCCGTACCGACCGCTCGGACGACCGCACTTCGCAGACCGTGTGGTCCCGCAGGACGACGGCACCGGCCTCCTTGGCCCGTGCTGCGAAGGTCTCCTCCAGTGCCGACTGGGAGACGCCGAGGATGGGCGGGCCCTCGGCCGTGGGTGCCGAGATGCGCAGCAGGGGCATGCCGGCGAAGTGGAAGCCGGTGGAGCGCCGTGCGCGCGGGTCTCCGGGGTCCGTGGCGTCCGGCACGCTGAGGTAGCCGCGGCGCAGCAGGGTCTGCACGGTGCGGGCGTGCAGCGTGCCGGCCCGGGGCACGTCCCGCGGCGTGGTCTCGGCCTCCAGCACCACGGTGTGGACGCCGCGTTCGGCCAGTTCGGCGGCGAGCAGCATGCCGACGGGGCCTCCGCCCACGACGAGCACCTGTGCCGTTTGTGCCGACGCTTTCATCGTGTGCTCCTCACTGGGAGGACCGCTCGGCGGTGGCGGCGGCCGGCCGGAGCTCGTCGGTCATCCCGGCATCCGCCTCCGTCACCGGTGCCTCGGGGGCGGTCCGGTAGGCCACCGGCGTGCGGCGGCGCTCGACGGCGTCGACCGCGCTGCCGGCCAGGGCCGTGATCAGTGCGCAACCGGCGAAGGCCATCGCGACCCAGCTCGGCGAGAGGTAACCGTGGCCGGCGCTGATGGCCAGTCCGGCGGCCCACGGTCCAACCGCGTTGCCGATGTTGAACGCCGAGATGTTGCCGGCGCTGGCCAGGGTCGCCGCGCCCTTGGCCTCGTTCAGGACCCGGGTCTGCAGGCCCGGGTTGATGAGGAATCCGGCCACACCGAACACGATCAGCATGGCGGTCATCAGGACCTTGTCGTGCGCGGTGACGGAGAACGCCGCGAGGGACACGCCGAGGATGACCATGCCCACCCACAGGGTGCGCATCAGGTTCATGTCGGCGAACCGGCCGCCGAGCACGCTGCCGCAGAGGGTGCCCACACCGAACAGGACGAGGAGGACGGGCACGACTCCCTCGGAGAAGCCCGTCACGTCGGTCAGCAGCGGCGCGATGTACGAGTAGCAGCCGAACAGCGCGGCCTGGCTGAGTGCCGTGGTCGCGAGTCCCAGCCACACCCGGCCGCTGCGGAAGGCCGCCAGCTCGCCGCGGACGCTCGCCTCCTCGGTGGAACGGTGGGGCGGTACGAGGGTGATGACGCCGATCAGCCCGATCAGGGCCAGTCCGTTGACGACCCAGAACGGGGCCCGCCAGCCCCACTCCTGCCCGAGGAAGGCGCCCAGCGGCACACCGGCGATGGTCGCGATGGTGAGTCCGCCGAACATGATCGCGATGGCGCTCGCCCGCTTCGACGGCGGTACGAGATCCGCGGCCACCACGGCGCCGATACCGAAGAAGGCGCTCTGTGCGACGGCGGTCACCACGCGGGCCACCAGGAGCACCTCGTAGGTCTGTGCGGTCGCCGCCATGACCTGGCCCACGAGGAACACGACGAGCAGTACGACGAGGGTGGTCTTCTTCGGCAGCCGCGTCGAGAGCAGCGCCACCGCCGGCGCGCCGACGGCCGCACCCACGGCGAACGCCGAGATGAGGAGTCCGGCGGCGGGGATGGAGACCCCGAAGGACTGGGCCAGCTCCGGGAGGAGCCCGGCGATCATGAATTCGGTCGTGCCCAGACTGAAGATCGTCAGACCGAGTACGAAGAGTGCGATTGGCACAGCGAACGCTCCAAACGGGCGTGGCGGAAGGAGGAGCCCCCACGGGGCGCTACGGAGGGCCACCTCGGGCCACCTCGGCGGTCCCCACCTGGCGCTGAACGCCGGAATGCCGCGATGAAGCGCGCGATTCCGGGGGGATGCGGCCGCCGGCGATGGGCGGCGGAGTGAGCGGCGGACCGTGCGACGGGCTCGTAGACCCGCGGAATCCTCCAGCGATACGTCGGCCACGCTAATCATTCAGGGACGATCGGTCCAGTAAGAGGTCCACTTTCAGACAGTCGAGTGCCGCATAAAAGCCGCATTGTGTTTCAAAGTGCTTGGGAACTGGCCGAACAAGAGCTTGCCGAGCGATCACTTTCTTGACCGATCGGTCCGACGCTGCCTACGTTCGGGACATGACGAGACAGCGCGGCTTCGCAGAGGATGAGGTCCTGCTCAAGATCATGCAGGTGTTCTGGACGAAGGGGTACGAGGCGACCTCGGTCTCGGACCTGTGCGAGGCGACCGGTCTGGGACGCGGTTCTCTCTACGCCGCCTTCGGGACCAAACAGGAGGTGTATGAGCGTTCGCTGCGCCGCTATGTCGACGTCACGAACCGGCGCCTGCGGGACCAGTTGGCCCGTCAGGTGCCCATCCGCCAGGTCGTGCGCGACCTGTTGATGGAGCGCGTCGAGGACTCGCTGTCGGCACAGGATCGCCCCGGCTGTCTGCTGGTCGGAGCGATCGTCGAGCGGGCCGCGCACGACCCGACGGCGGCGCGCATTGCGCATGACGCGATGAGCGCGACGCAGGCCGCGTTCGCCTCGGCCCTGCACGCCGCCAGGGCATCCGGCGAGCTCCCCTCCGGGGCGGACGTGGCGAGCATCTCCGCGTTCTTCACCACGATGGTGCAGGGACTGCGCGTGATGAGCATCTCCGTCCCGGACCGGGACCTGCTCACCTCGATCATCGACACCGCGCTGGAGGCACTGCCCGAGTGACGGGCCCCAGCGCCGCATAGTCCGTACACAGCCGAGCGGGCACAGGCCGACCCGCGGCCGACCCCTGCCCGCTCGGGAAAGGAACGCATGTCTGTCACCGACGCCAAGGGCTGCATCATCCGGCGGTCCGAGTTCGTGTTCTCCTCCTTCGACTGGGGGTCCGTCGCCGAACCGGTGGGGCCCGCGATGGGCGCAGAGCTGGTCAAGCTCAACGTCGTGGACATCGCCCCGGGAGCCGTGTGGCGGCTGGGGTGGGCCTTCGAGGAGGAGAACACCGTGGTCGTCCTCGAAGGGGCCGGCCATGGCGATGTCACTGGAGAAAGGTTTCAGCTGGGGCGTGGTTCCTCGGTCTACTCGCCCACCGGCAAGACCCTGGAACTGGCCGCCGACGACGAGGGCATGACGGCCTACGTCTGGCGCACCAAGCTCGGCGGCGGCGAGACACGGGCGGACTCGCCCAAGCTCGCCGGGGCCCTCAGCGACGACGACGTCCAGCTGCGCGGCTTCTCGGGCATCGGCGAGACCCCCACCGAGGGCGAGGGCGCGGTCATGAACTTCGTCTTCTGGCCCGGCACCGGCAGCCCCCGGCTGTGCCTGCACTGCGGTGTGCAGCAGCCCGGACAGACGTTCAACGTGCACGTCCACCCGGACAGCGAGGAGGCGTTCATCGCCTTCCAGGGCGTCGGCCAGCTCTACATGCACGACCAGTGGAACGACGTCGAGGCCGGGGACGTGCTGTTCGCCCCGCCGGGGGTACCGCACGGTGCCCGCAAGCCGGGCGGCGACGGGCAGGACACCGCCGAGTTCATCACCTGCGGCGGCCCGACCCCCTTCGATCCCGCCCTGTACCGCGCCGCGGGTGTGTCCGCGGACGTGCAGGCCGTCTGAGAACCCGACAGGAGAAGTCCCCGTGAACCTTTCCGACAGGCCGGGACCCGCCCCGCGTACCAGGGGCCCCGTCCCGCACGGCCAGCTGGACCAGGTGGCACCCACTCCGCTGCAGGAGGAACTCTGGCAGCGCATGCGCTCGCTGAGCGGGGTCTATCTGGCTCCCACCCACGTCCCGTACCCGGAGGCGCGCGCGATCCACCTCGCGCCCGAGTTCGGGACCGGCCCGGACGACGCGTTCATCCGTAACAGCCGGGAGTTCGCCCACCAGCACCCGCCCCAGGACGGGAGCGTGCACCTCACCCTTCCCGAGGACACCAAGAAGCTGGTGACCGAGGCCGGTTGGGGCATCCCGCACCCCATCCAGAACACCGAGCTGGTCTTCGGACCGCGCGACCGCGACGAGATCGAGGTGGTCTGGCAGATCCTCCTCGCCTCCTACGACTACGCCCGGGGTCGCTGAGTCACAGGACCGGCCCCTCTCCCGGGACCTCCCGGGTACCTACCGACACGCATTTCAAGGAGTTCAACCGATGACGGTGAAGACAGCTGTGGTGACCGGCGCGAGCAAGGGCATCGGGCTCGCGGTGACCCGCGCTCTGGAAGAGGACGGCTTCAAGGTCGTCGGCGCGGCGCGCACCATCACCCCCGAGCTGAAGGAGGCCGCGTCCCTGACCGTCTCCGTCGACCTGTCCACGCCCGAGGGACCGGCCGAACTCATCAGGCAGGCCCAGGAGGGCGTGGGCGCCATCGACGTCCTCGTCAACAACGTCGGCGCCTTCTCGCCGAGGACCAGCGGCTTCGCCGCGATCGACGACGCGGAGTGGCAGAGCACGTTCGAGCTGAACTTCTTCGGCGTCGTACGCACCATTCGCGCCGCGCTGCCGCAGCTGATCGAGCGTCAGGGCGCCATTGTCAACGTCTCGTCCGCCCGGGCGCGTGGCCCCCAGCCGCCGACCGTGGACTACGGCGCCGCGAAGGCGGCCCTGACCAACTTCAGCAAGGCCCTGTCCATGGAACTCGGCCCGAAGGGCGTCCGGGTGAACACCGTCTCCCCCGGCCCGACCCGCACCCCGGCCTGGCTCGACTCCGACGGCTTCGGCGCCGGCCTGGCCGCCGCCTCGGGCAAGAGCCTCGAGGAGTTCCTCGAGGGCTTCCCGGCCGCCGCCGGCCTGACCACCGGCCGGCTCACCGAGCCGGAGGAGGTCGCCGAGGTCGTCCGCATGCTCGCGAACGGACGCACCCGTGCCCTCAACGGTGCCGACCTGGTCGTCGACGGCGGACAGCTCAAGACCGTCTGACGCCCCATGAGCCTGGCCCACCCGGGCCAGGCTCAGCCGTGTCCGGGCAGGCCTGGCGCGGAGGTGTGTGGCCGTACGTCCAAGGCGACGGTACGGCTGCGGGCCCCAGGGCCGGGTCTCCGCCCGGGCACGGGGTCCGCACCTGGCAAGGGCGGCGGCATCGCGGTCCTGCCCAGGTGTGCCACGGTCCGTGCGCGTCCTGACTGCCCCTACTCCGGGCATGCCGGGGACCTGTACGCGTCCTGTCTGCCCGTGCGGCTACGGGCTCGGGGGGGCGCGTCCGGCCTCGGCACTGCCACGGGCAGCGCGATCCCGCTCAGGCATGCCACGGGCCATACGGGCGCGGACCGCCCGTACCGCCAGGGCTCCGAGTGCGCGTTCCAGCCCTGGCGCCGCCACGGGCTCAGGCATCGCGACTCCGCCCGGACAAGCCACGGGCCCTACGTGCCCGGACCGCCGGTACCGCTACCGGCATCGGGCCCGCACGGCGCCGCAGTCCGCCCAGGCACGCATGACCCCGGACGCGTCCGCACCGCCGGTACCGCTACCGGCACGCATCGCCTCGGGTGCAGGCGCCGCCACCGGCACCCGCACGACGAGCCCGCCACGGGCAAGGCGCCCCCTGAGCAAGAAACCCGGGCCGTGCGCGAGCACAGGCACGACGGTCTCCGACCAGACACAGGCCCACATCCCGAACCCCACGAACCCGCACCCGCCCCGTCGTGTGCCCCACTGATCCACCGGCGGCGCGCCCGGCGCCGGTCCGGCGTCAGGACCCGTCCGGACCGGGGTGTCCACGACCGGAATCCCGGAATCCGTCCGGACCTGTCACCGCCAAGCCAAACTTCATATCGCGTTTCCCCCCGTCAGACCGACACGAAAATGCAGCCGGCCTGTGGTTTTCGCATGCCCGAAAACTGCCAGGTAAAAGGCGTGGAAAAAGACAGGATCAGGTTGCTGACGGTGCTGCCGATGTGCTTCCGTGTTGTCGTCGGCGCGGCCAACGTCAGACGTTCCGCGAAGGCGGCTCCCATTTCTGGGAGAACCCGCGGCCAAAGGGGGCCGCTACGCAGGAAAGGCAGCCCGAGGGCGTGCGAACACCTCGAGCGCAATCCGGGGGATCAATGACATTCACGCTGATCACAGCGGTTTTGAGGCTGGCGCCATACCAGTCGACATGCGACGCCTGACCTCTCCCTTCGCCTCGCAGAGCCTCCTGCTCACCCACGCCTTCGCAGGTAGCAGAGTCGCTGCCGTCCACACTCCAACGTTACCCCACAGTAGTAAGGATAGGCATATGCCTGTAGTCACCATCGACTGGTGGTCCGGAAGCAACGAGGACGGGCGCCGAGAAGCAGTCGACGAGATTTCTTCCACCGTTTCCCGCATTGCCGAATGCCCGCTGGAAGCGGTCACGGTCATTATCCGCGAAGTCGAGACCAGCTACTGGGGCAAGGGGGGAAAGCTGGCTTCCGAGCTCTAGAAAATACGCGCCGTGAAGGCGCCTGTCACCTGTTCGACCGACGTTCTCCCTGAGCACAGCCATTTCCAAAGGTTCGGTGATCCAGTCATGTGCAGGATATTCGGCCACTTCGATGCCGAAGCGACCCCCCACGAACTGAAGTCCGTCGCCGCGCTCCAGCGGCACGGCGGCCCCGACGCGCAGACCCAGGCCGCCGGTGCCGGATGGGCACTGGGCAACAACCGACTCGCGATCATGGACCTCGACGGTGGCGACCAGCCGTACCGGCTGGGCGAGGACATCGTCGCGGTGTTCAACGGCGAGATCTACAACCACCAGGAGCTGCGGGACCGGCTCTCCGCCAAGGGCCACCGCTTCGCGGACACCTGCGACGGCTCCGTCATCCCCGCCCTCTACGCCGAGTACGGGATGCGGTTCCCCGAGCAGCTCGACGGCATGTACTCCGTCGCCCTCGTCGACCTGCGCGACGAGCCGACCCTGGTCCTCGCGACCGACGACGTCGGCATGAAGCCTCTCTACTACCACTGGGAGGCCTCCTCGCGGCACCTGTACTTCTCCTCCGAGCTGCCGGCGCTACTGTCCTTCCGCAACGTCACCGCGCGTCCCTGGGACGCCGGTCTTGACGCCTATCTGGCGACCAAGACGCCGTTCGGCGAGCAGACGATGTTCGAGGGGATCAGCGTGCTGCCGCCCGCGGCGACCGCCCGCGTCACCCTCTCGGCCGGTCTGCACATCACCCGCCGCGAGGTGACCCGCGCCGCCGGCACGCCCGCCGACGAGGCGGAGGCCACACAGCAGGTGCGCGACCGGCTGCGGGACGAGGTGCACCGGCTCACCCTGGCCGACGTACCCGTCGCCACCATCACCAGCGGCGGACTCGACTCCAGCCTCGTGACGGCCCTGGCCGCGGAGAAGGTCCCAGGCCTCCACACCTTCAACATCGCCTACCGCGGAACCTGGCCGTCGGACGAGCGCGCGTTCGCCCGGGAAGTGGCCGAGCGCTGCGGTACGCGCTACCACCAGATCGAGCTCGACCCCGCGTCGTTCCCGTCCCTGCTGTCGGACGTGGTCTGGCACCTGGGCCAGCCCAACGCCGACCCGATCACCCTGAGCACCTACGCGCTGTTCGCCTCGGTCCGCGACGCGGGCTTCAAGGTCGCCCTCACCGGAGACGCGGCCGACGAGCTGTTCGGCGGCTACGACCGCATCAGGAAGGCGGTGAGCGCCCCGTTCGGCACCGACTGGGTGACGCCGTACGTCGACGCGCTGGCCGCCGTGCCGAAGTCCCTGCGCGAATCGCTGTACTCCCCGGAGTACCGCGCCTTCGTCTCCGCCAGTGGATCGTCCTCCGACCTCATCGCGGAGCACCTGCGTGCCGCGTCGGGCGACACCCTGGAGGTCCTGACGGACTTCGAGATCGGCAGCCGGCTGCCCGCCTACCACCTGCGCCGCGTCGACCACCTGAGCATGTCGGCCTCCGTGGAGGTGCGGCTGCCGTTCTGCCAGCCCAGCGTCGTCCAGCACGCCCGCTCCCTGCCGCGGGATCTGAAGATCGCGCCCGGCAAGGGCAAGAAGGTCCTGTACTCGGCGGCCGAGGGCCTGCTGCCGGACTCCGTGCTGAACCGTCCCAAGCAGCCGTTCACCCTGCCGATCACCGCCATGTTGCGGCCCGGCCAGCCGCTGATGGACTTCGCACGCGACGCGCTGTCCGCCGACCGGCTGCGCAGCCGTGGCCAGCTCGACCCGCAGCGCGTCGACGCCCTCTTCGAGACCCAGGCGAGCGCCCCCAACGACCAGGCGGCCATGGCTATCTGGTCGCTGATGGTCCACGAGCTGTGGCTCGAGCAGTTCTGCGGACCGCCCGCGTCCATGACCGCCGGCGAACGCACTCTGGAGGGGCAGAAGTGATCGGCCACATAGCGCACGTGGAAGGCGCCCCCACTCCCACCGTCGTACTGGACGCCACACGGCTGCCGGGCGAGGAGGCGCAGCTGCGTCCCGTGCTCACGGTGGCCCGCGAGTGGCTGGCCGGCAACGGCCAGGCGCACGTCCTCAAGATGGCGCTGGTGTCCCCGTCCGACCACCCGCTGTTCGACCTGGACTACCGATTCGTCCAGGCATTGCCCGACGCCCTGGACAGCTTCGACTTCCGGGGCAGTTGCGGCCACTCCATCCTCGCCTCGGTGGTCTGCGCCGAGGAGCGGGGCTGGCTGCCCCGGCTCGCCCCCGGCGGGCGGGTCCGGGTGCGGGTGCTCAACAACGGCGACCACGTGGTCTGCGAGGTGGACGAGGCACGGCGCCGCAGCGGCAGCTTCACGGTGCACTTCCTCCAGGACGCCGGCGTGCGGATGCGGGACCTGCTGCTCACCGGCCGGCCCACGGACCAGTTACTCACCGACTCCGGCGTGTACGAGGCGTCGCTGGTCTCCATGGGCAACCCGTACGTCTTCGTCGATGCCCGGGAGCTCGGCATCACCGGAGAGCAGGAGCTGTTCGGCGCCGGCGACGAGGTGTACGAGCGCCTGCTGCGGATCCGCGAGGCGGCGGCCGACCTGCTCCACTGGCCCCGCAGCGGAGCCTTCCCGAAGGTCGCCGCACTCGGCGCCTATGAGCCGGGCCGCCTGACGGTGCGTGCCGTGTCCGTGCCCAAGTGGCACCCCAGCGTGGCCCTGACCGGCACGATCTGCCTGGCGGCGGCCGCGGGGGTCCCCGGTGCGCTGCCCGCGCGGCTGGCCCGGCAGGCCGGGTTGAACGACAGCGTGGTCGAGATCGCCACGGCCTCCGGCGGCACCGCCGCCAAGGCGTTCGTCACCCCCGCGTCCGACGGTTCCGGCGACGGTTCCGATGACGTACTCCAGTGGGTCAGCGTCAGCCGCAAGCTGGCCCGTCTCACCAGCCCGGCGGACATCACCCCGCTGCGCGACTACCACTACCAGGAGGACTCCGCATGCCTGCCACTGACAGTCTGACGCCCATTCCCTCCCACGAGGAGCTCGCCGAGCGCTACGCCCCGCTGCTGGACGTCGTCCGCGCGGCGGCCGCGGAGGCCGACGAAGCCGGGGAACTGCCGCCGCAGGTCTTCGCGGCCCTGCGCTCCTCCGGGATCCTGGGTGCCGCGATCGCGGTGGAACACGGGGGCCTCGGCGGTGACGCGGTCCTGACCAACCGGCTGATCGAACTGGTCGCGGCGGCCGACCCGTCCCTGGCCATCATCCTGTTCCAGCACTACGCGGTGAGCGCCAGGATCGGCGAGTGGGGGTCCGCCGAGCAGCGGGGCGGCTACCTCCCCCTGCTGGCGAGCGGCGAGTGGATCGCCGCCTCCGCCTGGAGCGAGAGCGGCGCCGGAGCGGACAAGCGCAACCTGTCGACGAAGGCCCGGCGCAGCGATGACGGCTGGGTGCTGGACGGCGCCAAGACGTTCACCACCGGAGCCGGGATCGCCCAGCTCTACCTGGTGCTCGCCCAGTCCTCCGAGCCCGGTGACACGGACAGCACCTACGGCAGCGACGGGCAGACCTTCTTCCTCGTCGAGTCCGGCACTCCGGGGCTGGTCGCCGACACCGGCATGGACCTGGTGGGCATGCGCGCCTCCGCCACGGGCTTCGTGGAACTGCACGAATGCCAGGTGGACTCCGGCTCCGTCCTCGGCCCGGTCGGCCGGGCGACGTCCATCATCGCCGGTGTCCGCGAGTCGGGCGCCACCCTCGGCGCGGTGTCGACCGGCATCGCCGAGTCCGCCTACCGCCTGGTCATGGCGCACGCCGAGCGCCGGGGCCTGGCCCGGCAGCAGGCCGCCCGGCACCGGCTCGTCGACCTCGGCGCCCGGGTCGAGGCGGCGCGGGCCCTGGTCGAGCGGGCCGGCCGCAAGGACGCCGACGACCCGGGGACCACCACGCTGTACAGCAAGGTCATAGCCTCCACCGTCTCGGAGGAGGTGTGCCAGGAGGCCCTGCGGCTGCTGGGCAGCGCCGGTTTCCTGCGCGGCCACCAGCTCAACAAGCTGGCACGCGACGCACGTGCCGTCGGCCTGATGGGCCCGACCAACGATCTGTGCCGGGACCTGGTGAGCGCGGGATGGGCCCGGTGAACGACAACAAGGCGGAGAACATGACCTCGACCACGACAGGGCCGGGCGCCGTGCCGGCCGACGGATTCGACCTGCACATCACCAACGCGCGGGTGGTCACCCCGCAGGGGGTGGTCGGCGGCGGGGTCGCCGTGCGCGGCGGGCGTATCGCCGCGGTCACCGCGAGCGGGGCCGTGCCGCTCGCCCGCCGCACCCTCGACGCCCAGGGCCGCTACCTGCTGCCCGGCGCGATCGACTCGCACGTCCACTTCCGGACGCCCGGTCTGACGTACAAGGAGGACTGGGCCCACGGAAGCCGTGCGGCGGCGGCCGGCGGTGTCACCACGGTCATCGACATGCCCAACACCCAGCCGCCGCTGACCGATCCCGGCGAGGCGGAGGGCAAGGCCGCGCTGATCGACGGCGAGTCGCTGGTCGACTACCGGTTCCACTTCGGTGTCACCGAGTCCACCGTGGAGAACCTGCACCGGCTCACCCCCCGCGAGGCCACGTCCGTCAAGGTCTTCATGACGGGCCACCACACGGCTCCGCACGTCATCCGGGACCCGCTGGTTCTCGACCGGATCTTCGCGATCGCCGCGGAGCGCGGCCTCAGGCTGCTGCTGCACGCGGAGGACGACGCGGTCTTCTCCCTCCTGGACGGCCTCTTGGGTCCCCCGGCCGGATACGGCGACTACGAGCCCTCCCGGCCCCGCAGCGGCGGCATCGTGGCGGCGGCCAAGGTGATCGAACTGGTCCGCAGGCACGGCACCTCCGTGCACGTCGTGCACGTCTCCTCCGCCGAGGAGTCCGAACTGCTGCGGGCCGCGCACCACGCCGGACTGCCCGTCACCCACGAGGTGACGGCCCATCACCTGTCGTTCTCGGCCGACGACACACAGCGGCTGGGCGCCCGTATCCGGCTCAGCCCCGCCATCCGCACCGTCGCCGACCAGAGCCGGCTGTGGCGGGGCCTGGTCGACGGGGCGGTGGCCACGATCGGCAGCGACCACGCACCGCACACCATCGAGGAGAAGTCGAGGTCCGTACAGGACTCGCCGCCCGGACTGCCCGGCGTGCAGGAACTGGTCACCGCGGTCTTCACGGGCATGCGCCGCCGGTTCCCGGAGATGCCCCTGGACGAGGTGATGACCCGCGTCGCGGGCTTCAGCTCGCAGCGGCCCGCCGAGCTGTTCGGCATCGCTGGACGCAAGGGCCGTGTCGCGCCCGGATACGACGCCGATCTGGCCCTCTTCGACCCGGAAGCCACCTGGATCATGTCCGCCGCCGACGTGCACGCCAAGTGCGGCTGGTCGGCCTACGAGGGCTGGACCTTCACCGGACGCCCCGACGTCACCGTGCGCCGCGGCGAGGTGATCTACGACGGGCGCGGTCACGACCCGGTCTTCGGCACGCCGAGCGGTGTCTGGCTGGAGGCCGAGCCGAGCGTCCGGCCAGTCGGCGGAGCGGGCGCCGCACCGCGGGCCGACGGAGGTGAGACGCCGGACGCCAGCCCCGCACTTGTCTGACCCCAGCCCGCGGTCCGGGCGGGCGGGCCGCCGCCCCGCGGCACGGCAGCCCGCCCGGGCCCCGCGTACGGCCGACCGCCAGGAGGAGGAAAGACCCGATGTCTCTCGACACCACCGATTTCACCCAGGCCCTGGCCCGTGTCCCGGGCCCCGTCACCGTCGTCACCACCGTCAGCCCGTCCGGGCAGTCCTGGGGGTTCACGGCGAGTTCGTTCAGCTCCCTGTCCCTCAGTCCGCCGCTGGTCCTCGTGTGCCTGGACAAGGCCGCCAGCACCCACCAGGCGTTCCTCGAGGCCGACCGGTTCCTCATCAACGTGCTGTCCGAGGAACAGTCCGATGTCGCCCTGCGCTTCGCCAAGTCGGGCACCGACCGGTTCGCCGCGGGTGACATGGCGCCGTGCGAACTCGGCCTGCCCGGTCTGCCCAGGGCGTCGGCCCGGCTGGCCTGCTCGATGCACGACATCGCCGACGGCGGCGACCACAGCATCCTGATCGGCCGCGCGGAGGCGGCCCACACCGGCGGCGGGATGCCACTGGTCTACTGCGACCGGACCTTCGCCCGGCCCGCCCCGGCCGATCCGGCCCTGGCCGCCCGATGACCCCGACCGCGGCACCGAAGCCGTCCGCCGAGCCCCTGGAGGGGCGTACGCCCGACGTACCGCACCTCGCGGCGGCGGACGGCACCGTGGTGGTCTACTCCGACATCGGCTGCCCGTGGGCCACCCTGGCCCTGCACCACCTGAGGAGGGCCATCAGGCGGGCGGAGGCCCCGCTCGCCATCGACCACCGGGCCTTCCCCCTGGAGCTGTTCAACTCCAGGCCGACGCCGAAGGAGATCCTGGACCCCGAGGTGGCCGCGGTGGCCGAACGGGAACCGGCGCTGGGCTGGACGGGGTGGCAGGCGCCGCCGTCCACGTACCCGGACACCACGCTGCCTGCCATGGAGGCGGTCCAGGCCGCCAAGGATCCCCGGATCGGCGGACTGGAGGGCAGCGATCAGCTCGACGAGGCGCTGCGCGCCGCCTTCTACACCGAATCCCGGTGCGTCAGCGTGCACTCCGAACTGATCGCCGTCGCCCGTCGCTGCTCCTTGGTGGACAGCGACGCCCTCGACGACGCGCTGCGCTCGGGGACGTACCGCCGGGCGCTGTTCACGCAGTGGGAGGTGTCGGCCACGGACGCCGTCCGGGGCAGCCCGCACCTCTTCCTGACCGACGGGACGAACTATCATAATCCGGGCATCGCTTTCGATTGGCCGGACGGTGAACCGCGCCCGGTCATCCACGCGTACCAGCCGGGGGTGTGGGACCGGCTCGTCACCCTGGCAGTGACGGCCCGCTGACAGCCGCGGCCGGGCACGCCGTACGAGGGCGGGGCGAGCAGGCCCGCTTCGACTTCGCCCGGCCCTGAGCCGCCTTGACCCGTTGGTCCCCGACTGGTCCCCAGGAATGACCAAGAGGCCGTATCGGTATGCCCCGATACGGCCTCTGACCTGCTGCTCCGCAAGTCGGGACGACAGGATTTGAACCCGCGATCCCTTGACCCCCAGAAGCTGACGCCCAGGTCAGAGGGTCCATACAGTCCAGGCAGTCCGACAAACGTCCAGGTCAGAGGTCCTGTGACACTGAACCGCCCCGGCCCGAACGGAGACTCGATTCCATGTAAGGATCAGTCATGGCCCGTCCTTCGTCCTGCCTGTCCTGTGCCATCGAACCTTGATCATTGCCATCGAGGATTGATGACTGGTGAGTTCGTGTCACCGAAGCGTGAGCGGCGTGACGTGCTAACCGCCAACAGCACTGACCTGCGGCGTCCGGGGATCCAGCGTGGCGTGGTCTCTCGCGTACCTGGCTCGCCCATGCACGCATCAGTTGAGGAGCACGAGGTAGCCCGGCTGAACGCCGTCGATGGTCGTGACGGCCGTGCCGGACGTGACCCAGACGCTGGTGGGCTTCTCGTTCCTCGGGATCTGGAAGACGCCGCGCACTGGTCCCTTGCTTCCCGGATTGATGCCGAAGGTCGGCGCCGTCTGCCCCTTGCTGTTCCAGCACTGGGCGTACTCCAAGGAGTAATCGGCGTCCCTCTGCCTTTCAGGCGGACTCGGGCTTGCTCCTGGCTTCGCCAGAAGTCGCGTTCCTCGTGCTCCTGGCGACCGCTCATGCCGGGCTCCCCGAGGGATTGATGGCGCGGGTGAGGAAGTCGGCGAGGTCGGCGGCGGCCTCGGGGTCGGCGGCGGTGAGCCGGGCCGCGAACGCCAGCTGGCCGGTGTCCGAGCTGGGGGCGAGGCGGGCGAGCGCGGCGAGCAGCGCTGCGTGGGCGAGCAGGGGCGGCGGCAGGAGACCGGCGGCGGCCTCGCGGGCGGCAGGGTCTCGGTAGTGCCCGAGGTCCGCGGCCAGGGCGTGCGCGAGCCACGCGTCGACGGCCTCGATACGCAAGCTGTCGCGCCGCAGGAGCTCCATGCGGACGGCTTCGTCGCCGTCGCGCGGCACGATCCCGGCGAGCTGGTCGGCTTGGGCCAGGCGCTCGATGGTGTCCGCGCGGTCGGCGAGCTGCTGGCGCTGGAACTGCTCAGCCTCCCGGGCTTCGGCGGCCGCGGCTTCGACGGCGGGGTCCTGATGGACGACGGTGTCGGTGTCCCGGTCGTACGTGCCGCCGTCGGCGAGCAGCTGCACCAGGCGGTCCCACTCCGCGAGCTCCGCGGCCCGGCGCTCCGCGCGGCCGGGCCGGTCCTCGTGCCGGGAGCCCTGCCGTGCATCGAAGCGCGCGTTCTCCAGCGCGGCGAGCGCCTGGTCGTGGTTCATGCCCCCGGCGAGCCCACGGACCCATCCCCGGCCGATGCGGGCGTGGTCGACCGGCTCGCGGGGAGCGGCCGCGCGGGGAGCGGATCGGCGGACAGTGCGCCGGGGCGGCCAGGGGGTGTCCATCAGGGTCTCGCTTCGTCGCTGCGCTGTAAGGGTGCGGGCCGCCGCCAGAGCGCTGTGCGGCGGCCCGCGAATACGGTTTATAGCAGGCCATGAATTCCGTGTGGTCAGAACTGGAAATCCATCGGCCGCACGCGTGTCAATCCGCGCGGAGACCGTCCGCTCGGGTGCCCCAATCCGTGAAATACGACTCGGTGATGGCTTCCGCGAAGACCGGATGCAGGTCCTCCTCCGTCGCACCGGCCTCCTGCATCTGGAAGATCTGGGAGGCGTAGGTGGGCGGGATCGGTGTGCTGATGAACCGCTCGCAGCCATCGTCCGAGCTGCCCGAGCAGGTGAACCCGAAGTAGGCGGCCACCTCCACCATCATGCCGCTGAAGGTGGCCGCGCGTTCCCTCACGCGTGCCCTGACCTGCGGTTTCCACTCGGAAGCCGTCTCCTCCACCAAGGCCGCCGGGAGTCGTTTCTGGGGCTTCGTCAACTGTCCTGCGCGGTAGCGCTGCACGGTGCGGGTCGAGACGCCCAGGCGGTCCGCCAGGCAGGGCTTCGGCGTAGTCGCCTGACGTCCGGTTCGCGATGAAGTGTCAGTTCGCTGGGGCTCCGGGAACGTGAAAGGCATGGGCTTCCAAGGTTCATGGAGTTCTCTACGCCCCGTGACCTGTGAGGAGCCGTCATCATTGAGTGGGACCGTGCGGGCCCACAGCGGAGCCTCAGCTGTTCTGGATGCGGCGAGCCGCAGCCACGAGGTCGGCAGGCAGGGCGGGACCAGCACATGCGTGATCAATCAGCAGGCCCCGGTACGAGGCGTTCGGCAGATGCGGCGCCAGTTCGATGAATTTGCTCAGTTCGGCAGGCGAGCCGGTAAGCCGTGCGCGGTAGGCGGCCCCGGCCGCGCGAAGTGTGAGCTCAGTCGGCTCGTGCTTCATTCCCTGATCGAGCAGCCGGACCGCAGCCGTGAAGTCGCCCTGCTCGGCTCGCACGTCGGCCAGGTCGAGATAGAGCGACCAGTTGGCCGGGTCCAGGGCAAGAGCGCGCTCGAACGCCGCCGCGGTCTGTTCAGGATCACCCAGCTTGCGCCACGTGCCTGCTCGCACGACTTCCGTCAGCATGATCCGCTCAGCGGAGTCCGCCTGGTCGCAGAGGGCGAACGACGCATCGGTAAGACCGCACGCCCGCAGCAAGATCGCCATCTTGGCCAACGCCTCCGGCAACGGCTGGCGGGCAGAGACCACATCGATGGCATGGAACCAGGGCCGGAACCGTTCCCGCATGCTTTCGGTGTCCAGATCATGGCCATAGTCCATCGTCCGCATTGCGGCCTCGGCCAGCGCGCCGGAACTCACCGCACCGAGAAATCGTGCATCGCTGAACCAGGGGGCTTTGGCCCATGCGATGTCGGGTTGCACACCCGTGACCGATCCGATCGCCAGCGCCGCGCCGTCCATGTCGTCCTCAAGGAAGCTGATGTACGACTGCGCCAGGACCGCCCTCAAGGAGCTGGCCCCCTGAACGAGTTCGGCCAGCTCCGACGGCTTGTCCCTCCACAACTCGGCAAGAACGGGGGCTCGGGGTTCTCAGGCGCGGAGGCGATGGCACCCGCCAGATACTGCACGGCTGCCGCTGGGCTGCCCCCGCAGTGCGCCATCACCCGCGCGAGACCTACTCCAGCTGCTACCGCCCGATTCGACACCGTCCGAGAATATCCCTGACCCGGCCGTCCGTCGGCCCGTCCGCCATGGCTTGCTGGACGCGATGCCATGATCTTGTCGTGGCTGGAGTGACTGCGGCGTCGGAACCGTCCTCAGGGCTTCGGCTCAGTCGAGTGACGTCCGTTTCGTGATCACGTGAGTCCGAGGAGGGCCAGCGACCTGCTGGCGTCGCGGGCGTTGTGCCGGAGGCCGGCGGCGATGTCGGCCTTCCCGGCGAGGCGGAGGGCGCCGATGGCGAGGTTGCGCCAGGTCGCCATGGCGCGGGGTGCAAAGCCGGTCCGCAGCTGGGAGGCGTCCTCGGCGAACGTCACGTCTCGGACGTGGTGCAGGGCCTCGATCTTCCAGTGACCACGGATCAGCCGGGCGAGCTCGGCGGGCGTGGCCTGTTCGGAGGTCAGGCTGGTGACGGCGTGGACAGTCTTGACGCTGATCTTGTCGGTCTTGCGGTCCACTCGGCGGCGCTTGAGCTGGACGGCCTGACGAGCGCCGGGGAAAAGCAGGTTGTTCACGGTGCACACCTTGATCCTGCGGATCTCGCCCCGGCCGTGCCCGGCGCCGTGGGTGCGGTTCTGCAGCGGAAGCTGCTTCCACGGAAGTGACTTGAGCTGCTTGCGGAGCTTCTTCTGGTTCCCTTTCACGACCAGGATGTAGTGCGTGCCCCGGCCGAGGAGACAGTCGGCGTGCTCGTGCTGGGTGTGCATCGCATCGCTGGTCACCACCACGTCCTCCAGGTCGGTCATGGTCTCAAGCGGAGGCTGGAAGCAGGTGATCTCGTTGGTCTTCTCGCCGATGTCGAGCTGGGCCGTCACCAGGCCGGCGGCGTGGTCCAGCGCGGCAAGCAGGTGGATCTTGCGGACCTGGCCCGGGCCGCGCCACGCAGGCTTTTCCCGTCGACCGCGAGCTCGCACAGGTGGCTGTCGCTGCTGACGCGCCGATCGGCCAGCCAACGGCCCACCGCCCGGTCCAACTCGTCGCCGTCGATACGGGCCAGCCGCCGGACTGTCGTCTCCGCGGGCAGGCACCGTTTTGGGCACAACGGATCGAACCGCACACCGAGGCGTTGAAGGACATGCGGCGGGGCGTCAGCGATCCACTCGCCGACCGCCGGCAAAGACGTCGTCCCGGCCAGCACCGCGCATGCGGCCAACGCGAGTACAACGACCAAAGCGCGCGAACACCGCGCGGATCTCGGGGGTCGGGCACCTCGGCAAGCCTCTCCAGCAGGTCCGGGATCTCCTCGGGTACGGCCTCAGGATGCTCGTGGAGTTGGTCAAAGACAGGCGGGATCGGCGATGACGCATCGGCAGGCACGGTCTTCCACACAGGTCACGGGGCGTAGAGAACTCCATGATCTTGGAAGCCCGTGCCTTTCAGGTCCCCGGAACCCCACCGAACTGACACTTCATCGCGAACCGGACGTCGGGCGACTACTCAGAATCCGGGCCAGGCCGCCTGTGGTGAGCCAACGGTGGCCGCGGCTGCGGCATCCGGCGCAGGTCGTCGTGGCCGGATTCGCCACGGCGGTCCTGGCGGGTACCGGGCTGCTGATGCTTCCGGTCGCGAAGGCGGGGCCGGGCGGTGCGACCTTGCTGGAGGCGCTGTTCACCTCGACGTCGGCCGTGTGCGTGACCGGGCTGGTGGTGGTGGACACCCCCACCTACTGGAGCGGATTCGGCAAGGGCGTGATCCTGGTGCTGATCCAACTCGGCGGGCTGGGCATCATGACCTTCGCCTCCTTGCTCGGCCTGCTGATCTCCCACCGGATGGGACTGCGGGCCCGCCTGACCGCTGCGACAGAGACCAAGACGCTGGGGCTGGGTGAGGTGCGGTCGGTGGTCTCCGGCGTGGTCAAGGTCAGCCTGCCCCTGGAAGCGATCACCGCGCTGGTGCTCACGCTGCGCTTCGGCCTGGGCTACGACAACTCCTGGCCACGGGCATTGTGGCTGGGCGTCTTCCACGCCGTCTCGGCATTCAACAACGCCGGGTTCGCTCTCTACTCCGACAGCTTGATGGGATTCGTCACCGACTGGTGGATCTGCCTGCCGATCGCCTTGGCGGTCATCGCCGGCGGGCTGGGATTTCCTGTGCTGTTCGAACTGCGCCGCCGTTGGCGCAGGCCATACGGCTGGTCACTGCACACCAAGATCGTGATCTGGGCGAGCGTCGTCTTCCTGGCTGGCGGCTCGGTGTTCATCACCGCGATCGAGTGGACCAACCCGGCGACCCTGGGACGGCTCGATGTGCCCGGCAAACTGCTGGCCGGCTTCTTCCAGGGAGTCATGCCCCGCACCGCGGGATTCAACAGCATCGACACCGCAGAAATGAACCCGGCCAGCTGGCTGGGCATGGACGTGCTGATGTTCGTCGGCGGAGCCAGCGCGGGCACGGCGGGCGGCATCAAGGTCACCACTTTCGCCGTGCTGTTCTTCGTCATATACGCCGAGGTACGCGGCGAAGGAGCGGTGAACATCTTTCACCGCCGCCTGCACGGCGACACCCAGCGCCAGGCGCTGACCGTGGTCCTGCTGTCGGTGGCCGCCGTGGTGACGTCGACGGTGGTCTTCATGGTGTTCACTGACATCAACCTCGACCAGTCGCTGTTCGAAGTCGTCTCCGCCTTCGCCACCGTGGGCCTGTCCACCGGCATCACGGCCGACCTGCCCGCCGGCGAGCAGGTCCTGCTGACCGTGCTGATGTTCATCGGCCGGCTGGGCCCGATCACCGTGGCCTCCGCGCTCGCCCTGCGCCAGCGCGTCCGCATGTACGACCTGCCCGAGGAGCGACCCGTCATTGGCTAGGAACCGCAGCCACAAAACCCGCCGTATCGCCCGCAACAACTCCGTCGTGGTCATCGGCCTGGGCCGCTTCGGGCGTGCCCTGGCACTGGAATTGGCGGATGAGGAGACCGAGGTCCTGGGCATCGATGAGGACCCGGAGGTCGTGCAGTTGCTGTCCGGCTCCCTCACCCACGTGGTGCGCGCCGACTCCACCAAGGAAGCCGTCCTGCGTCAGCTGGCCGTCCACGAGTTCGACCGCGCCGTGGTGGCCATCGGAACCGACCTGGAGGCCAGCATCCTGACCGCCTCCCTGCTGGTCTCCTTCGGCATCCAGGACGTCTGGGCCAAGGCGATCAGCGAAGCCCACGGCCGGATCCTTTCCCAGCTCGGTGTCCAGCACGTCGTCTACCCCGAGCACGACATGGGTCAGCGCGTCGCCCACCTGGTGCGCGGCAGGATGCTCGATTACATCGAGTTCGAGGACGACTTCGCCATGGTCAAGACCACGCCACCCACCGACATCGTCGGCCAACGCCTGGCCGACAGTGGCGTACGCTCCCGCTACGGCATCACCGTCGTCGCGATCAAACGCCCCGGCGAAGACTTCACCTACGCCACCGCCGACACCGTCGTCGAAGCCGACGACACCATCATCGTCGCCGGACGCACCCGCCAGACCGAACGCTTCAGCGAACTCCAGTGACACGCTGACGGGCGTCGGAAGACGGCTCGTGGCTCTCAACGGTATGTCCAGGGGGCACACGTGTGCTGGGCTTGCCGGACAGGTGGTGGATGTCGCCGCGGGTCCTCGCGAGTTCTCCTCCCGCGCCCATAGGTGGCCTGCCCTCCACCAGACGCCGGCCGAGGCCAACGAGTGGGAAAGCAGCTGCCGAGGTGAAGACATCGGCCCGCGCCGTCCCGTCCCCGCCTGGATCGCCGCCCCGGTCGCTGGATGCCGCTGAGGCAGTGAGGCGAAAGTGGCACAGGAGTGGGATGACCGTGGCTGCCTGCGGCCGACGCGATGTTGCTTCGAGGTGGGCAGGCGTGTTGAGGCGCCTACTACTCTGATCAGGATGGCGCGGGGCCAACAACGGGAGACTGCCGCTGATGGGCCTGCGCCAATTCATGATCGATGCCTGGTCGTGGCTGAACTACAAGCCGGTGATGGCCGTAGCCGGCCGTCCGGGAGATCGGGCGTTTCCGTAGCTTGCGTCGTCGTGGTTGCCGTCGCACGAGCTGCGGAGGCTTGCGGCGTACAAGGTGCTGGCGGCCTACGACAACAACCAGGCCGGGCAGCTCGCGGCAGCCTCGGGGGACGAGGCCGCGCTGGAGCGGCGCGAGCTGGGGGACGCGGCGAATCTGGTCGATACAGCGCTGGGTTACCTGCTCAAACAGTCGGCCCTGGACGTCGCCTCCCGCTACTTGCCCGCCGGCACCCAGGCCTCGGCCACCATGGGGCGGCTACGCACCGCCGTACGCACACTCGCCGACATCGGCCCTCCGACGAACTGCTCACCCACCTCCACGACCTGGTCAACCGCGTGGCCGGCGGGGCCGAGAGCACGGACCTGACCAACGGTGACATCGAGGCCACCTGCCTGTACGCCGTCTGCGACCCAGTCTCCCGTCACTGCACCATCGCCCGCGCGGGCCACCCGGTACCCGCCTGTCTTACCCAAACGCGGGCGCGACGTGGCGGTCGGTCCTCTGAGGGCGACCGTCACTACGGAGTCGAAGGTGGGCGGCACAATCGAACGCCACGTCGCGGTCCTCGACGGCCTCAGAGGGGGCCGCCACCGCGGAGTCCACGAAGCCCGTGATGTCGCGATCCGCGTTGCGGATTTTCGGTCGCTCCGGCGGGCAGCCGCCACTCGCCACAGCTGAGGCCCATCGCCTCAGCGGCGTCGATGTTGCGATCCTTGGCCGCCCCGGCGGGCAGCCGCCATTCGACGAGAGCCGTCGCGTCGTCGGTCAACTCCCATGTATCCCCAGGTCGTTGCCGCGTGCACATGGTGAACCGCCTGTTTGACCCAACAGTTTAAGGGTAATAGAACCGGCAACGTACATCGATTTTTCGTCTTCACGCGAATTCCGCCCCACTGGGGGACAGGTATGCCCGAGGTTTCCAATCTTCCCCTGGGGCGGAAGATTGAGTTGCTCCGCCACAGGAGAGGCATTTCACGGCGCGTTCTTGCCTCACTTGTCGGATACAGTCCGGAATGGCTGCGTCAAGTGGAAAAGGGCAAGATACAGGTCGACCGCCTTTCCGTACTGATACGATTAGCGGAAGTGCTCCAAGTCAAGGATGTCTCGCGGTTCCTGGGAATCCCGGCCGACCGCGCGAAGTCCGTTCAGGAGAACGGTCCGGCGAGTGGGTCGGTTCGCGATGCACTGCTCCACCGCTGGTCGCCGGTGGAGGCAGCCCCCTCTTCGGACCGGGTGGCGACCGAATGGCTGCACAGTCGCCTCATGGAGGCGTTCGAGGTCTGGCGGGATTCCGCACGACGCTACAGCCGCGTTCTCAACGATGTCAGCGAACTCCTGAATTACGCAAAGGAATTGGACCGGCACGACGACCGGGAAGCCTGCAAGGTCCTGGCACACGCCCATCGACTCACCTCGCTCCTACTGCGGCAGCTCGGTGATTATCCGCTCGCCCTGCTGGCTATCGAGCGCGGCATGCTGGATTCCAGAATGAGCAGGGACGAAGCCACACAGGTCGCTTGTTCCGCCTGTTACGGGGCAGCTCTACTGGACAACGGTTTCCCGGACGAGGCAATGGAGTTCTGCCTCGCGATATTGCGACACGTGGGACACCGGGCGGCGGACGGGGCTCCGGAACTGCTCCGTGCCTGGGGGGCGATGCACCTCACTGCCGCCGAGGTGGCCGCGGTCAACAACGACCAGGACCGCGCATGGCGGCTGCTGGAGGGGGCGCACAGGGCTGCCGACCGGGTCGTGCAGGAGCACGACGGTCCCGTCCTGCCCTTCAACTCGACGGATGTGGACACCCACTCGATCCGCATCGAGTTGATCCTCGGCAACGACAAGCACGCGCTGAAGCAGGCGGCCAAGGTGGATGTGGTCAGCCTGCCCACCAAAGAGCGCCGGGTGCAGTACTACGTCTGCCTCGCTCGGGCGTATGCCCGCAGCAGCCAGGCGGTGGGCGCCACGTGGGCTCTGTCGCAGGCCGAGGAGGCGTGCCCCGAGGAGATGAGCTTCAACGCCGAGGCCCGGGAGGTCCTGCAGGCCGTGCTGCTCCAGGACGACGCCGTAGTCCGGCACGAGCTGTGGGCGCTGGCCGAGCGGGCCGGCCTGCTCTGACCAGCGGCCCCGGAGCGGCAGCCGGTCACGCCGTGCCCACCAGGCGTGCCCGGTGGGCACCGGCCGTGACCGCGTCATTCGGCCATCGCCGTCCGGCCGTTCCACTGGAGCAGCGGCAGTCGCTCGCCGTGCAGGATGAGCGTCTCCCCCGGAGGAGAGGTGCTCGTATCTCCCGCGGTACGGGAGCTTGATCTCCTCGTCCAGGCTCGCCGTCTCCCGGACAGCGGGTGAGTCGAGCAGTTCGCGCGGGCCGCCCTCGAGCCGGACCCTCAGCTTCGCCATGGTCGGGCCCCGTTCCGATGAGTCGGGCCAGTGTGCGGGCTGAGTTGGCCGGGTCCGCCCACTGCGGGTGGCGCAAGAACGCGGTTGGTCCTTCCGCGCACATAACCAGAGTTTGTTGCGGCCAACCGCAGTTGCCCCCGATCCGGCCACGGACCGGTGCAATGGAGGGGTGGCCGGCGGCACTGACGGCCGCGACGTCCGGAGGACAGTCGGCGCAGTGAGCCGGTACGACGTGATCCACCAGCGGTCCAGACAGCGCACCGCCGAACTGCTCACCACGTCGACCGCAGCGCCGTGGACGGCGAGCCCAGCACGAGGCGGACATCCGCGCCACCGTGCACGCCGCCGCGCTGCCGGACCTCCTGGTCGCCGATGCCCATGGGCATTCACCGGCCCGCCCGCTCCCCCGCCCGGGAGCCGCAAGGCAATGCCCTCGATCAGGGAGATTTCATGCGCTCACGCACCGTCCTTCTCTTTCCCGGTCTCGGCGCCTACTCCGCCGGGATGCTGCGCCAGGCCAACCGGACCCACCCGCAGATCAGCGAGGTCTTCAAGGAGATCGACACGGTCGCGGTGGAGTACGGCGTCCCCGCCCTGTCGGAACTGCTCTTCGAACAGTCGCCCTCCGTGCAGGAGATGCTCGGACGGCGCGCCGAGGTCATGCAACTGGCGATCTTCGGTGGTTCGGTGGCGGTCCACCGAGTTCTGGCGGAGGGGGGTGTGGAGCCGGTCGCCCTGGTGGGGCACAGCTTCGGGGAGATCGCAGCACTGGTGGCGGGCGGCGCGTTCAGCCTCGCCGACGGGGCGCGCCTGGTGTGCGCGCGCACCGCGGCGCTGGTGGAGTTCGAGGGCAACGGGGCCATGGCCGCCGTCGCCACGCACGAGTCGGTGGCCCGGCACCTGATGGGAGTGCTGGACGACTCCGACCTGGTCATCGGCTGCTACAACGCGCCCCGGCAGACCGTGCTGAGCGGTCCGGTCGGCGACATCGAACGGGCCGAGAGCGTGGCCCGGGCGCTCAATCTGTCCTGCACCCGGCTGAACCTCCCGTACGCCTCCCACCATCCGTCCATGCGCGCGGCGGTGGACAGGTTCACCGAACTCGCCCGGGAGGTCCGCCAGCAGCCCCTGCGTGACCGGGTCGTCTCCCCGGTTCACGGCCGCCGCTACACCGATGACGACGACCTGGTGCGGCTGCTCGGCGAGTGTCTCGTGCTCCCGGTGCGGTTCACCGACGCCGTGCGCTCCCTGCACGCGCGCGGCGCGGACACCTTCATCGAGACCGGGGCGATGCGTGCGCTCACCCGGTGTGTGCAGCTGACCGTTCCGGCGGTGCGGACGTTCGCTCCGCTGGAGGACCCGGAGCGGGAGCCCGAGGCGCTGCGCGAAGCCGTGGCCGCGGGCCGGGGACAGGCCGCGCCCGTCGAGCCCGCACAGCCCGCCGAGTCAATGGAGTCCAACGAGTCCACTGAGTTCGCGCAGGACACCGAGCCCGCCCGGCCCGTCGATCCCGCCGTGCACGAACGGATCGCGCAGGGCACCGCGCCGGATCCGGCACCCGACACGGTATCCGCCCCCGATCCGCAGCAGGTCGCTTCGCGCGAGCAGGTCCTGGAGCGGCTGCGCGAACTGTACGCGGCGGCGCTGGAGTACCCGCCGGACGTCCTCACCGAGGACGCGCGGTTCGAGGCCGACCTCGGCGTCGACTCGCTCAAGCAGACGGCCCTGCTGCGCCGGGTGGTCGAGGAGTTCGACCTCGGAGACGCCCCCGGGAGCCTGAACTTGAGCACGTTCGAGACGTTGTCCGACGTTGCCGAGCACGTCCTGGCCAAGCCTGCACGGGGGGCCAGCTCATGACCGAGTCCCGCAGTGGCGACCTGAGCGGAAAGGTGGTCCTGGTCACCGGTGGCGTCCGCGGCACCGGACGCGCCATCAGCCGCGCGTTCGCCGCCCACGGTGCGCATGTGATCGCCAACTACTTCCACGGGCACGACGAGGCACCAGGCTTCCTCGAGGATATCGAGGCGGCCGGGGGTTCGGCGGAGGTGGTGCGCGCGTCTGTCGCCAAGGCCGACCATGTGGCACGGATGTTCCACACGGTGGCCGAACGGCACGGTGGTCTCGACATCCTGGTCCATAACGCCGGGGCCGGCCGGCTGGGCCCGGTGGACGAGCTCACCGACGCCGACTGGCAGCGGTCCTGGGACACGGACCTGCACGGCGCCCGGTGGTGCGCCCAGCACGCGGCTCCCCTGATGGAGCGGCGCGGGAGCGGTGCCATCGTCAACGTCTCCTCGATCGGCGCCAACCTGGTGCTGCACCAGTACAGCGCCTGCGCCGGGGCGAAGGCGGCGGTGGAGGCGCTCACCCGGTACCTGGCGGTGGAGTACGCTCCGCGCAACATCCGGGTCAACGCGGCCACCCCCGGGGTGCTGGACTCCACCGTCGTACGGCGGTTCCCCAACGCCCGGATCCTGATGGACCGGGTGCGCGAGGCCACTCCGCTGGGGCACCGGCTCGGCAGGCAGGACGAGTTCGCCGAGCTGGTGGTCTTCCTCGCCTCTCCGTACGCCTCCTGGATCACCGGACAGAACGTGGTGGCCGACGGCGGTATGTCGCTGTGTGCCTCGTTGCTCTCCGCCGCCCCGCCCGAGCGCTCCGGTACGGTCGAGCGGTCGAAGCCGTCCGGTGCCGCCGCCACCGGCGGGGCGGCCCGCACGTCCCGTTCCTCCTCTGTTGCGGCTCGGCCCCGGCCGCCCGTGCCGGCCGACCCCGGCGCGCTGATCGCCGTGGTGGGGATGGGGGTGGTCACCCCCGGCGCCAACACCCCCGAGGAGCTGTGGCACACCCTGGAGGGCGAGCAGAACACCTTCGGGCAGCCGAACCGCTACGACGCCACCTCGTTCTACTCCGCCGACCCGGACGTGGAGGACCGCTCCTACACCCGGGAGTCGGGGTTCATCACCGACTTCCGGCCGCACCGCAGGCTGCGGGCAGAGCTGGACGCCGGGCGGGTGGGCAGCTGTGAGTCCACCACGCTGTGGCTGCGGCACAGCCTGTACAGCGCGCTGGAGAAGGTGCGGCAGCTCCCGGAGGACCGCTGGTTGGCGGCCTTCGGCTACACCGCGGACGGCAGCCAGGACCTGGAGGAGCACCTGGTGCTGGCCGGTTACGGGGAGCGGCTGTCCAGGAAGGTGGACGACGCCCTCGCCCCGAAGGTGCTGGAGTGGCTGGCCCACCGCTACGACCGCGGTGACGCGCCGCCGCACGAGTGCCTGCCGCACCGGGTCGGCCGCAATGCGATCGCCGGCATCCTGCCCGAGGCAACCGAGCTGGTCATGGTGGACACCGCCTGTTCCTCCTCCCTGTACAGCCTCGACCTGGGCGTCAAGGCACTGCGCGAGGGGACCTGCGACATCGCGGCGTGCGGGGGCGCGTTCGCCTACAGCGCCCGCAACCTGGTGCTCTTCTCCAAGCTGCAGGGGCTCTCCCGCACCGGTGAGGTGCGCTCGTTCGACCAGGGTGCCAGCGGGGTCCTGTTCTCCGACGGGGCAGGGGTGCTGGTGCTCAAACGCCTGGAGCGGGCCCGCACGGACGGCGACGAGGTCTTCGGGGTCGTCACCGCCGTCGGCCTGTCCTGCGACGGCTCCGGCAAGGCCATCTACGCGCCCAACGAAGAGGGCCAGGAGTTCGCGCTGCGCCGCGCCTACGGGCAGGGCGGGGTCGACCCGGCCGAGGTGGACTGGGTGATCGCGCACAGCACCGGCACACCAGCCGGGGACAAGGCGGAGCTGACCAGTCTTCACCAGGTCGCCGGTGCCGGGCCGCCCGCGCTGCTGTCGTCCAACAAGGCCATCATCGGTCACACCGGGTGGGCGGCCGGGACCGTCTCGGTGGTCGAGGCCTTGCTGGGCCTGCGACAGGGCGCTGTCCCGCCCCAGCGCTACCTCAGTGATCCGATCCCGGCGCTGAAGGACAGCCGGTTCGTCCCGCCGCCCGAGCGGATCAAGCTGCCCGACCGCAGCCCGCGTACGGTGGCCGTCTCGGCGTTCGGCTTCGGCGGCACCAATGCCCACCTGCTCCTGCGGGAGGAAACCGAGGACTGCCCCGACCGGCTGGACGGGCCGCGGATCCACGACGACGGCATCGTCATCGTGGCGGGGGCCGCCCATGTGCCGGGCGCACAGGACCGGGAACGGCTGTCGGCCTGGCTGCGCGGTCAGGCCCCAGCCCCGGACCCCGGCTTCGGCGACGACTACCCGCTGCCCGGCTTCCAGGAGGTGCCGCTGCCCCCGGCCACCCTGCGCAACATGGACCGGGCCCAGATCATGACGCTGAGGGCGTTCGCGGGTCTCGACGAGCGCGTACGCGACGCGTGCCGGCGTCTGCACGACACCACCGGCGTCATCGCGGGCCACATGGGGCCGACCCGGCGGGCGGTGCACTACGCGCTGCGCTGCTACCTCGGCGACCTGGAACGGGCCCTGCCGGCGGGCGCGAAGCGGGATCCGCAGGTCAAGGAGGCGCTCGCGACGGTCGGCGAAGAGGTGCGCGGCCTCGTTCCGGCGAGTACCGAGGACTCCTTTCCCGGCATCATGCCCAACGTCATCCCCGCCAGGCTGGCCTCCCGCACCGATATGCACGGTCTCAACGTCACCGTGGACACCGGTCCGGACGCCGGCCTGGCCGCGCTGCGGGCCGCCGAGGGCTACCTGCGCCACGGTGACCTGGACCTGGCCGTCGTCGCCGGTGTCCACGGCAACAGCACCCAGGAGCTGCGGGCAGTACTCGACGGCGACGGCGAGGTCATCTCGGAAGGGGCGTTCCTGCTCGTCCTCGCCCGGGAGTCAACCGCCCGCGCCGAGCGGCTGCCCGTGCTGGCCAGGGTGCGCACCCGGATGGCGGCCGGGGACCCGGACACATGTGCCCGGCGGATGCCGCCCCTTTCCGGCGCCGGGCGCACCTACCTGGGTGCCGACCCGGTCCTGGCGGTGCTCGCCTGCCTGGAAGGCGGTAGCGGTACCCGCACCATCAGCAGCTGCGCCGACTGGGGGCCCCAGCTCCACCTCGACGTCGCCGATGCGCCGCCGGAAGACCCGGCGACGCGGGAAGACCACGCGGCCCCGGAACGCGAGGCGGTGCCGAAGGACGAGGCGGCACCGACCGTGGACCCGCCCGCCGCTGCGAACGGGCAGCGCAGCTGCGAGCGGGTGGAGGTCAGGCTCACCCCGACGCCACCGCGCGACGTGCGTCCGGGGCTGCCCGCGTTCCCGCCGCGGACCCTGGTCGCCGTCGCCGACCCAGCGCTGCTGAACGGCTACCGGGTCCCAGAGGGCGTCACGGTCGTCTCTCCCCCGCCGCCTGACGGCGGCGCAGATCGGCAGTTGCCCGATCCCGACCAGCTCGCCCGGCTGCTGCCCGACCTCGATGTGCCGATCGAGCACCTACGGGTCATCGCCGACGTCGAGGCGAACACCGTTGACCCGCACGATCTTTCCGCGGTGGACCGGTTGAGGGCGCTGCACGACCTGGCCTTCCTCGCCGCCCAGCGGTGGAGCGAGCACTCCCCCGCCTCCTGTGCGGTGCTGCTCCTCGACGCGGTCCGCGACGGCGTGCCCCACCCGGCCACCGGTGTCTTCACCGGCCTGGTCAAGGCCCTGGCCCGGGAAGAGCCCGACGCCTTGAGTATCGCGGTGCTCACCGAGGACTCCGGCCTTGACCCGGGGCTCGAGCTGCTCGCCGCCGAGACCGCCAGGGAGCAGCGTCTGGCGGTCTCGGTCCACGACAGCCGCGGCCGGTTCGCTCCGGAGCTGGTCGATGCCCCAGTGCCAGAGCGGCCGCCCGCATGGCTGCCGATCGGCCGGGACAGCGTGGTGGTGGCCGCGGGCGGCAGCCGGGGGCTGACCGCACGCGTCCTGGAGGCGATCGCGGCGCAGGCCGCACCCGCCATCTGGGTCCTGGGCCGCCAGCGGCCCGCGGTCCGCCCGGGAATCGGCTCCCGTGCGGCCTTCCTCACCGAGGAGCGCCGCCGTCACCCCGACTGGAGCGTGGCCAGGCTCTGCGCGGAGTACGACCGGCGCTCGGCCGCCGCGCAGACCCGTGACACCCTGGACCGCCTGGCCCGGCACTGCGGGCCCGAGCGCGTGCACCACATCGTCTGCGACCTCACCGACCCCGCCGCCGTGCGGGCGGCGGTCGACCAGGTGCACGCCGCCCACCCGCGGGTGGACCTGCTGCTCAACGCCGCCGGACTGCACAACGGCGGCACGGTGGGCAGACTCACCCTCGACCGGGTGCGGCGGGTCCGCGACACCAAGCTGCTCGGACTGCTCAATCTGCGCGGCGCGTTCGCCGGGCGTGCGCCCCGGCGCTGGTTCGACTTCGGTTCACTGCTGGCGGTGCTCGGCTGGCCGGGCGAGGCCGACTACTGCTCCGGCAACGACCTGCTCGCCGCCGCCGCCCGCTGGGAGCACAGGTTCGGTGAGGGCGTGCAGACGACTCTGGGGTGGTCCCTGTGGGACGAGTCCGGGTTCGCCGCCGAGCCGGTCACCCGTGAGCTGCTGCGCCGTCAGGACCTGCTGACCGGCATCAGCGACGAGGAGGGCACCAGGACGTTCCTCGCCGAGCTGACCGCCCCGCGGATCCACCCGGAGATCACCTACCTCGGCCCCGCCGAGCGCGCCCTGCTCGACGGTCGACCGCGGCCCGGTGCCCGGCCGGGGCCGTCCGCTCAGCGAGTTGGCACCTTCTTCCGTTCCGAAGAGCCGGGGGCACGGAGCTCCGACCCGGCGAAACGGTCCACCGGAGGACAGCCCGGGCTCACCTGGCGCCCGTGCACCGGGCGGGACGGCTATCTGCGCCACCACACGCTGCGCGGGCTGCCCACCCTCCCGGGCTCGCTCATCGCCGAGCTGGCCGCCGAGCATGTGACCCGAGAGCAGCCCGCCGCCGTGGTGACCGCCCTGCACCAGCTCGTCTTCCAACGGCCCGTCACCACCCGGGAAGAGGCGCCGAACAGCGTCTACCGCACCCGGAGCCTGCGCGCCGACCGGACCGGCCTGGAGACCGTGCGCGTCCTCGGGGACATCACCGCCCCCGACGGGCGGGTGCTGAGGGCCGACGTCGTCCACGCCGAGCTGGGCGTGGAGTACGGACCGCGCACACCACCTACCGTGGACGCGCCCGCCGTGCCCGGCCGGGAGGCGGCCCGCCCCGGCACACCCGTGTTCTACCGGCCGCGGTCGCCGATCCGGCTCTCCGGCCCGTTCGCCTCCCTCACGGACCTGTGGGTCGGTGCAGGCAGCGCCACCGCCCGGTTCGCGCCCGAAGTCGGCGAGTGGGGCGAGAGGTTCGCCGCCTGCCGGCTGCCCGTCCTGCTCATCGACGCGCTGACCCAGATCGCCCTGCTCATCGACGGCCGGAGCGCCGAGCCCGACGCCGATCCCGGCATCGCCCGGGTACCGACGGCCATCGGCCGAGTGGAGCTGTTCACCACGGACAACGACACCGGCCTGCTGCGCCTGCACGGCCCGGGCCGGATCACGCTGAGCGCGGTGGACGACCGCGGCGCCGCCTGGGCCGCGGCGCCGGACGGGACCCTGCTGGCGCGCCTGATCGGAGTGCGGGCGGCGCCCGCCGTCGGCGCGGCCCCGCGGTCTGCGCAGGGCGCCGCGGTGCCGTAAGCGACGAGGAGCACGAGCGAGGTACGAGCGGCCGCCCGTCAAGGACCGTCGGTACCGGAAACAGCCGGCGCCCGAGGCCGGCAACGAAGAGAGCGGGGCGCCCGATGGCCAGGGGCGAAGTGCCTCCCCTGGGGGCGTACCGGCCCGGCGCCGTGGATCCCAGACACCGTCCTGAGACACCACTGCGAGAAGGCGGAGACCATGGCACCCCTGTCGGAGAAGTCCCGCAAGGGCCTGGCCGACCTGGTACCCAGGCCCACCGACGAGAAGACCCGGGCGCACCTGCACGAGGTGTTCCGGCACGAGATCTCCGAGCCCCGCCCGGACGTCACACCGGAGCAGAACCACCGGCTGACCTACGAGCGGATGCGGTTCGTCACCCGCCGAGTGCCCCTGGGCCTCACCCTCCTCGACGATTCGCACCGGCTCTTCGCCGTGCTCGACTGGGCGGCGGTGGCCTGCCCGGCCTTGTCCCTGCCCGTGAACGTCCACCACTGCGCGGTGCTGGTCGGCTTCGCCCAGGCGGCCGCCGCCCTCCCCGACCTCGCCCGCCACGTGGAGCGCCTGACCTCCATGGAGTCCATCGGGGCCGTCCTGATCACCGAACTCGGCACCGGCAGCAGCCATATCGCCGTACGCACCGAAGCGGTGTACGACTCCGAGGCCGACGAGTTCGTCCCGCACACCCCCGACCGCGGGGCGCAGAAGTCATGCCCGATGTGGCCCTGCCCGGGGCGTACGGACGGCGGTCCGGCGGTCTTCCACGAGGGCGACGAGATCGCGGTCGAGCGAGGACTGGGCCCTCTCGGCCCTCGGCTGCTGGGTCCGGCGCCCCCGAGCGGGCGCGGCCTCGCTGGTGCACGCGTCGGGACAGCCCAACTCGCCGTGTCCCGTGCGCCGTTGGCTGAGCATCAGGCCTTGTGCCACATCGACGGGAGCGCCGTCGGCGGTCGTCGGGGGGAGCTTCGGCGAGATCACGACGCTGACCGCCGCCGGAATCCTCACGATCCGCGACGGTACCCGCGCGGCGCACGGCCTACTGGCGGGCGCACAGACGCTGGACGCGGCGGTGGCCGTCGTCAACGACGACCAGTCCGTGGTCATCGCCGGTTCACTGCCCGCGCTGACGTGCGTGGAGAAAGCGGCGGCCGGCGTCGGCGTGACCGCCGTACGACCGCACCTGCCCCTCACTTCTCACCACCCCTCGCTCGCCGCCGAGGCCGCGGTTTTCGCCGAGGCCGTACGGGCCTACCACCGGGCCGAGCCGCTCTGCCCTGTCTGTCGCCGTGGCCGGACGCGCCTACGAGGGGATCGACGACCTGGCTCGGCGGCTCGCCGACTGCCTGGTCCGGCCGCCCCCCTGCACCAGGTGGTGACCGCGCATGGGCCGGACGTGCTGTTCGAGGCCGGCACCGGCAGCGCCCTTGCCTCCAGTGCCCGCAGGGTCCCCTCCGACATCGCCGTGCCGGCCGTGCACGCCCCACTCGCAGAACCCGGCTTCTCCTGGTGACCGTCCCCCCTTCCTCTCCCTGGAGCATCGGTGACACCTCTCGCTGCCCTGTCCGCCGCAGCCCGCGACGAACTGCGCCAACTCATCCACGGTCCCTGCGACTCGTCCTTCCTCTCAGCTCTGCAGAAGGCGCTCGCCTCCCAGCCCCCGGCCGAAAGCCCCCGCGAACTCCTTCTGCCCCGCCTGCGGGAGTTGGGTGAGAGCCTGCCTCCGGCACGCCGCCTGCTCGACGATCCGGCTCAGCTCGCCGCACTCAACGCCTGGGCAGCGGTGGCCGACCCTTCCCTGTGTATGACGACAATGGTCCATCACCTGCTGTGCCTGGGATCGCTCACCCAGCTCTCGGACGATCCCGGACGCCTCGAGGTGCACATGGCAGCCATGGAGTCCGGACGGGCCAAGGGCACCTATCTGATCACCGAGGTGGGCGAGGCCAACAGCCACCTCGCCACCCGGACCCGTGCCGAGTTCGACCCGGCGGGCGGCGGGTTCGTCCTGCACACCCCGGACCCGGCCGCGGCGAAGTTCAGCAACTGCGGGACGCCGGGCATCCCGCACACGGGCGTGGTGCTCGCCCGGCTGACCGTCGGGGGTGCCGACCGGGGGGTCTTCGCCTTCATGGTCGACCTCGCCGACGACCGTGGTCCGTTGCCCGGCATCGAGATGTCGTCGCGGCTGGAGTTGAGTGCCCTGCCCCTGGACTACGTACTGGTGCGCTTCCATCACCTTCGGGTGCCGTACACGCACTGGCTGAGCGACGGCGCCCGCATCGACGGCGACGGCACCTTCCACGACCCTGCCGGATCGCCCGACCTGCGCCTGCAGCGCACCCTACGCGTGGGCCAGGGGCTGTGGGCGACTGTGCCGGCGGTCGCCGCTGCCACCTCCCGCGAGGTCGCGGTGCTTGCCATCGAGTACTCGCGGCACCGCCGCACCCAGGGCCGCCTGGCGCCTGAGGCCCCCTTGCTCGGGTACCGGGCCCAGCAGCGCGTCGTCCTGGGTGCGCTTGCCGACGCGTTCGCCCTGACCAGCGCCGCCCACCAGGCACGTGCGCTCTGGTCCGAGTCGCTCACCACCCCCGCGGCGGCGCACGGGCGCCGCGACGGCGATGCGCCGGGCTTCTCGCCCTGGGCCGCCGTCAACCAGCCGCTGGCCGTCTACAAGGCAGCCACGGTCCGTATGGCCGCCCGCATCGCCGCCGAGTGCAGGAGCCGCTGCGGCTTCTCCGGCCACCTGGACGTGAACCGCATGGCCGCATACGACGGTTTCCTCCAGGCGTTCGACACCGCCGGCGGGGACAGCCGGCTCATCTTCTACGACGTCGGGCGTTCCCTCGTCGAACCGCCCCACGCCCCCGCACCCTCCCCGACGACGGACGCACCTCCCACGTCACCCCGCTGGTGGCCGGCGCTCGCAGGCCGGCACCACGACCTGCTGACCGGTCGCCTCAGGCAGTTGCGCGACTCCCGCAGAACCGACTCAGCGGATCCGTTCACCGTGTGGAACCCCCTGCTGGAGGACGCCGGCCTGCTCGGCGAGTTCCATGCGACACGGCTCATCGCCGAGGATGTGCTGGCGATCCTGACGCGGACAAAGGACCGCACCCTGCTCGCCGCCCTGGAGCCGTTGGCGGCTCTGCACGGTGTCACGACGGCCCGCCGATGGTCCGGGTCGCTACTCGCCCTGGGCACGCTGCGGCCGTCGGACATCGAGGCGCTGTCCGACGCCGCCGACGGCCTGTGCGATGCGATCATGCCGCACCTGCCGCTCCTGACCGAGGCGTTCGCCTACCCGGCCGACGTCGCGGGAGCCCCGCTGGCCGCCGCGGACTACCCCGCGGCCCTGGGCGACACGTTGACCTGGACACGCGGGGGCGGGGCATGACGGGAGACCTCCGCAGCGGTACCGACCGCCGCATCGGGCTCGTCGGCATGGGAACCCGCTTGCCGCCCGGGCTGCGTACGAACGCCGACGTCGCCCGAGAGACCGGAGTGACCCCGGGGTGGATCACCGAGCGCACCGGTGTCCGCGTGCGCCATGTGGCCGGCCCCGGCGAGGCCGCCTTCGACGTGGCGGCACGTGCGGTCCGGGCTGCGGCCGACGCTGCCCGTATCGACGTACGCGACATCGGCCTGCTGGTCCGCGCGACCTCCACTCCCGACGAATTGGGCCCGTCGACCGCGTGCCGCGTCCAGGCGTCGGTGGGCGCCCGCGCTGTCGCCCTGGACGTCAGCGCGGCGTGCCCGGGCTGGCTGTTCGCGGCGAAAGTGGCACACGACTGGCTACGCTGCGCTGCCGACATCCGGTACGCGGCCGTGTTGGGCGTCGAGGCGTACTCGAAGTTCCTCGACCCGGCCGACCGGGGCACGGCCGACCTGTTCGCCGACGGCGCCGCCGCCGCGATCCTGGCTCCCGTGGATCACGCGCACGGGTTCACGTACTTCAGTCCCGGCTCGGACGGCACTCTCGCCCACCAGGTCCTGATCCCGGCCGGCGGCAGCCGCCTGCCGGCCGACGCGCATACGCTCGCGCCGGGCGCGCACCGCATCCGCATGGACGGGCGGGCGGTCAGCCACTTCATCACCGACATCTTCACCCGGCTGGTCAACGAGGCCCTCCACCGCAACAGGCTGGGCATCGGGGACAGCGACTGCGTCGTCGCGCACCAGCCTCCCCGTACTGCTCAGGCAGACGAGAGACGACCTGGGGATTCCCGCCGGCCGGCTGAGCGTCGTCGGCGACGAAGTCGGCAACATCCGGGGCCGTTGCGCGCCGTACGCCCTCGCACGCGCCGCAGGCCAGCACAGTCTGCGCCCCCAGCGACCACGTCCTTCTCGCCGTGTTCGGCGCCGTGATGACCTGGGGCAGCGCCCCGCTCACCTGGAGCGGAGCAGCGGCGCTCACCGCACCGCCCCCGCAGCACTCGGCCCTGCCCGCTCTCGCCGGGCCAGATGATCTCTCAGACTCGGAGGAACTCTGCCATGAACGCATTGGAACAATTCCGCCTGGACGGCGCACGAGCCCTGGTGACAGGGGCATCACGAGGCATCGGCAAGGCCGTCGCGGAGGGCCTCGCCGACGCGGGCTGCGACCTCGCGCTCACCGCCCGCAGGCAGACCGCCCTCGAGACCACCCTGCGGACGGTGGAGGACCGGGGCCGCAAAGCCGTGGCCATCGACGGAGACCTCGCCGAGACGGGCGTAGCCACGAGCCTCGTGGACCGGGCGGCGTCGGCACTGGGCGGCCTCGACATCGTGGTGCACAACGCGGGCACCCTCCCCATGGCCGAGGACGGAAGCCCCGTGCTGACTCCCCTGCAGAACGCGCGGCAGGAGCAATGGGACGCCGTGGTCGCGGTCAACCTCAACGCCACGGCCGCCCTGTGCCGAGCGGCGTACCCGTACCTGGCCGACTCCACGCGGGCCAGCCTCGTGCTGATGTCCTCCGTCGCCGGACTCGTCGGCACGCCGATGATGGAGGCGTACGCCGCCACCAAGGCCGCGCAGCTCTCCCTCACCCGCAGCCTCGCCGTGGGCTGGTCCCGCCGGGGCGTCCGCGTCAACGCCTTGTGTCCCGGATGGGTGCGTACGGACATGACCGCGTTCGCCGCCGGGACCGCCCCCCTGTCGGACTGGCTCACCAGCCACGTCCCGCTCGGCCGGTGGGCCACCCCGGACGAGGTGGTCGGCGCCGCGCTCTTCCTCGCGTCCCCGGCCTCGTCGTTCGTGACCGGGCACGCGCTCGTCGTCGACGGTGGGCTGTCCATACCGGACGGCGGGCTGGCCGGCCACCCCAAACCCGCCTCGCCCTTCGCCCCGGCGTGACTGCGTCCCAACCGCCGGCATGCCGCGGTGAGAGGACCGTCATGCAACTCGACGACCATCACCGCGGTGGTCACCGGGATCGGCGCCTGTCTCCCGGACCACGTCCTGGACGACGACGCGGTCGTCGCACGCGGTGCCCTGCGCACCGATGCCACCTGGATCCGCGACCGGACCGGCATCATGCGCCGCCACGCCCGCCCGGAGACCAGTACTACCGACGACCTGGCCTTCGGCACCGGCCGGGCAGCCCTGGTCCCCGCCGGGAAGCCTCTGCCCGACTTGCTGTTGCCGGCCACCAGCTCGCCCGACCACCCACCGCCCACTACCGCCCCCCAACGTGGCCCACCCTGGGCCTGGGCACGGTCCCGGCGATGGGACTTGTCCGCAGTCTGCTCCGGCTTCCTGTACGCGCTGGCCACCGCGACAGGGCTCGTCCGTAGCGGCGCCTGCTCGACGCCTCTCGTGATCGCGGCGGACACCTGCACCACCATCGTCAATCCGCAGGACCGGGAGAGCCCGCCGATGTTCGGTGACGGTGCCGGAGCGGTCCTGCTGCGGCCCGGCACGCGCGACGAACCAGGAGCCGTCCTGGCCATGCACCTCGGCGCCGACGAAAGCGGCCGGGACCTGATCACCGTTGCCGGCGCCGGCCCCGCCACCCGACGAACTTTGTGGTCGGCCCGAGCACCGAGGTCATCTCCGGCAACGGCCGGATCCTCACCGCGGGGGGTGTGGACACCCACGTTCACTTCATCTGCCCCGAGGAGATCCACGAGGCCCTGGCCTCGGGCGTGACCACTCTCATCGGCGGCGGCACCGGCCCCGCTCGCCCATGAGCCGCGCAGCCCTGCTCCTTTTGGCCGACGGCCGCTTCCCCGCCGGTGGGCACGCCCACTCCGGCGGCGTCGAGGCCGCGGTCGCCCACGGAGCCGTACACGACACCGACAGCCTGGAGGCGTTCTGCCGCGGGCGTCTGCACACCACCGGACTGACGACGGCCGGGCTGGCCGCGGCAGCCGCCGGCGGATGACCCGCTGCTGCTGGACGACGCCGCCGACGCGCGCACCCCCGCCCCCGCACTACGTGCCGCCGCCCGCAGGCTCGGCCGGCAGATGCTGCGCGCGGCTCGTGCCACCTTCCCGTCGGCCGAACTCGAGCACCTGGCCGCCGCGCGTCCCCAGGGCGCCCACCAGCCCATCGTTGTGGGCCTCGCCGCCCGCGCCGCCGGGCTCGCCCCGGTGGACGCCTCCTATGCCGCCGCGTACGAGAACATCGGCGGCCCGGCCACCGCAGCGGGGCGCCTGCTGAGCCTCGACCCGCTCGACGCCTCGGGGCTGCTGGCCCGCCTCGCCCCGGAAACCGACGACGTCGCAGCAGCCGCGGCCGACGCCGCGACCCGCGCCATGACCGAGGGCATCGACGCCCTGCCGTCGGCCTCCTCACCCCTGCTGGACATCACCGCGGAACAGCACGCCGCCTGGACCGTCCGGCTCTTCGCCTCCTGACCACCACCTGAACACCTCGATCTCCCAACGGAGTTGCCATGCACCTGGACCAGTCTCTGCCTCACCAGCACGTCCCCAGCGCTTCGGCGACCCGACCCGACGGCAGCCGCCGTGCCCTCCGCGTCGGCCTGGGTGGCCCCGTCGGCTCCGGCAAGACCGCGACCGTCGCCGCGCTCTGCCGCACCCTGCGCGACCGCTGGTGCATCGCCGCTGTCACCAACGACATTTACACCCGCGAGGACGCCGAGTACCTGCTGCGCGAAGCCGTCCTGCCGCCCGAGCGGATCACCGCCGTCGAGACCGGCGCCTGCCCGCACACCGCGATCCGCGACGACATCTCCGCCAACCTGGAAGCCGTCGAGCACCTGGAAGAGACCCTCCGCCCCTCGACCTTGTGCTCGTCGAGTCCGGCGGTGACAACCTGACCGCCACCTTCTCCAAGGGCCTCGTCGACGTGCAGATCTTCGTCATCGACGTGGCCAGCGGCGACGACATCCCCCGCAAGGGCGGCCCCGGCATCACCACCGCCGACCTCCTCATCGTCAACAAGACCGACCTCGCCCCGCACGTCGGCGCCGACCTGGACACCATGGCCACCGACGCGAAACGACAGCGCGGCAACCTTCCCGTCATCTTCACCAACCTCACCTCCGACGACGGCATCCGCGAAGTCGCCGACTGGGTAACCGGCCACCTCGCCCAGTGGCACGCCGGGGCAGCCGTATGAGCCCCACCTCCCCACTCGCCTCCGCCCTAGCCAGGTCCGACCTCGACGTTCCCCCAGCCGGCGCCAAGGAGCACGCCGGCCACCCCGACGGCGTATGTGCCACGGCCCGGATCCGCGCCGCGCACAACGGACGCGTCACCACCCTCCCGCAGCTGCGCAGCGACGGCCCCTTCCACCTGCGGCGCATGCGCACCGACAGCAACGCCGCCACGGTGGGGATCATCGGCGCGATGAGCGCCCCGCTCGGTGGCGACCGGCTCACCCTCGACATCACCGCCGAGGACCGGGCCGAGCTGGAGATCACCACGGCTGCCGCCACGCTCGCCCTGCGCGGCCCCACCACCGAAGCGGCCACCTACGACGTGCGGCTCACCGCCGGAGAACACGCCCATCTGCGCTGGCTGCCGCAGCCCCTGATCAGCGCCGCCGGCAGCAATCTGAGGCAGACGTACACTGTCGAACTCGCCGCCACCTCACGGCTGGTGCTGCGGGAAGAGCAGCTCCTGGGCCGGGCCGACGAGGAACCAGGCCACCTCGTCAGCCGGATCCTGATCCGCCGTGCCGGGCGCCCACTACTGGACCAGCACACGGCGTACGGGGCACCAGAACCCGGCTGGGACGGCCCGGCCATCCTGAACAGGCACCGCGCCGTCGGCCAGCTCCTGGTCGTCGACCCGCGCCTCGACGTCCGACGAGACCCCGTACTCCTCGGCGAAGGCACCAAGGACGGATGCGCCGTCCTCGCACCACTGGCCAACGGCCCGGCACTGCTCGCCACCGCCATCGCACCGCCCACCTCGACGCTGCGGGAACTGCTCGACGAGGCACACGCCCTCACCCGCTAGCGCCGACGGGCCGGCGCCCCGGCGGGCGACGGCCCACAGCGTCGGACCAGCCCCCACTGAGGTTTCTTCATCCTGAAGTTGCTGGTCATGGATCTGGTGTGACTCGTGCGCAACGCTCACTGCACGCCCCGGCGCCACCGCTACCTCCTTCGACGCCGCACTGCGCACCCTGGCAGCACGTGTCCACGCGGCCACCACCATCCGATTCATCCCGGAACCTATTCAGCCACACTGCACCTCGATGCCGAATGCCTCACGGCGGCCCAGAAGTGGGCGCCGACTTCACTATTCCGCAGCGGGCGCCAAGGCCGTGAGACGGAATGCCATGGTGTGGCGCCCGCCGGATCACCCGCGCCCTGCGGCGCAAGGGCATCGACGTGGCTGGATCTCGTGAAGACGCACGGAATGCTCTTCGGTGGCCTGCGTACAGCTGAACGGGAATCGCGATCATGCGCGCTTTTGCTGAATTTCTTCGAGGTGGAGGTCGTTTCCCGGAGGTACGCAGGCACAAGCCCCGGTCGTCAATCCGGCCGGGGCCTGTGTCGCATATCTGGAGGTCGTTCCAGGGGGTGGGTCGGGCCGTCAGGAGGTAGAGGTGGGCCGCGTCCAGGCCTCGAGGTCGCTCAGGGCCGCGGTGAAGTTGCCGAGCATCGGGCGCAGGTGGTCCTGATCGAGCACGACGAGGCCGTCGGTGTGCGCACCCCCAGGGACCATGACGTAGCGGTGCAGGCCGGCGCGGCCCGCGTTGGTGACCATGCGGTGGTAGACGTCGCCGAAGGCGGCCGGCGGGGTGAGGGCGTCGAGGCTGCCCTGGATGCTGATGAGCGGACGCCGGATGCTTCCGGTGAGCGCGATCCGTTTCACGGCCTTGTGCACCGCGCGCGGGCGGGACGCGAAGTGGTAGTCGGTGTCGCATCCGGCCCCGGTGCCTTCGGGGCAGAGCGGGGTGCCCGCCTGGGCGGGCCCGTCGTAGCCGGGGTCGAGCTCCTCGCGGACCACCCGCTGGAGGAGGTCCCACTGGTTCTTGTGGTGCCATTCCCACTGACGCTCGGAGCCCTCGGGATAGCCGGCGGCGAGCATGGCGGCGTGAGCGGAGCGGTCGCCCTCCTTGGCGCGGGGGTAGGCGCGCAGGGCCGGGGGGAGGGTGGCGAGCAGACCTCCGTCGGCGGTGAAGGTGAGGGCGTTCCAGTCGAGGCCGCCGGTGTAGAGGCTGGGCCGGTGTTCGAGCTGCCAGCGGACGAGGTAGCCGCCCGCGGAGAGGCCGGCGGCGTAGGTGAAGCGAGGGGTGCGGCCGTAGTGCCGGTCCGTCACCTGCTTGGCGGCGACGGTGAGTTCGGTGACCCTGCGATGCCATTCCATGACGGCGTCGCCGGGGCGGTCCCCGTCCTTGTAGATCTCGGGGCCGGTGTTCCCCTTGTCGGTGGCCGCGTAGGCGTAGCCCTTCGCGAGGACCTGGTCGCTGATGATCCGGTCGTTGGCGTACTGCTCGCGCAGCCCCGGCGGCCCTGCGACGACAAGCCCGCCGTTCCAGTGGTCGGGCAGCCGGATGACGAACTGGCTGTCGTGGTTCCAGCCGTGGTTGGTGTTGGTCTTGGAGGTGTCGGGGAAGTAGCCGTCGACCTGGACGCCGGGGACTGCGGACGGAGTCGTGGTCCCGGGGGCTTCCAGGCCCGCCCAGTCGGCGGGATCGGTGTGCCCGGTGAGCCTCGTGCCCGTGGTGGTCAGATCGGCCAGGCGGGCGGAGACGGTGTACTCGGCGCCGGGGACCCGTACGTCGACGGGGCCGGTCCGGGCGGCCGCCGGGACGGCCAGGACGGTTGCCATCAGCAGGGGTGCGATGGCCAGAGAGCGTAGGTACATAGGTCCTCATCTCGTGCGAGGTGACGCCGAGAAACCTAGGAGCCACAGGTCATCGGGGGTAAGTACGAAAGGGCAGGGGTGGGCGGGACCGGAGGGCACATGACCTTCGGCCACACTTCGCAGCCCCGTCGACCGCCTGGTGCGGATGCGCCGCCGCGCCCGCGTACGCTGCTGGGACCGTGCGTGTACATGGGATCCCGAGGAGGAGGCCCGATGCCGCGTCCCGTGCCCTGGATATCCGCCGTCCTGTACGGGGTGGTGCTCACCGGTGGCCTCTACCATGCCGCGATCGGTCCAGGCTTCGACGCGCGCACGGCCGCGTTCGCGGCGCTGCTGTGCGCGCTGGCAGCCCTGGACGGGCGGGGGTGGCGGATCCCGGCGGGCGCCGTGTTCGCTCTCAGGGCCGCGCTGCTCTGTGCGGTGGCCGCTCTCGACGCCTCCGGGCTCTCGCGCGTGCTGTTCGTGCTGATCCCGTTCCTGGGGTTCTTCGCGTTCGGACCGGCCGCCGGGATCGCACTGGGCGCGGGCTGTGTGGTCCTGCTGGCGGGCGCGTTCACCCTGTGGGTGCCGGGCTGGGAGGTGCGCGCCGAGTACATCTCGGACCTGCTGATGTTCGCCCTGGGAGTCGTACTGGCGCTGGTGACCGCTGCGGTGGCCGTGCGGGAGCAGCAGGCCCGCGACCGGCTGGAGGGCACCCTCGCGCAGGTGGCTCAGCTGTCGGCGGCCCGCGAGCGCAATCGGCTGGCCCGCGAGATCCACGACAGCCTCGGGCATCATCTGACCGCGATCGGCATCCAGTTGGAGAAGGCCGAGGCGTTCGCCGCGTTCGATCCGGCAGGCTCCGCGCAGGCCGTGTCACGCGCCCGCTGGTCGGCGAACCGGGCCTTGGAGGAGGTACGGGCCTCCGTGCGTACCCTGGGCCCCGAGGCGGAGTCCGAGCCGGTCGGCCTCTCCTGGGCGCTGGCCGACCTCGTCCATCACCTGGACGGCGGGGGCCGCCGGATCTCCCTGGACGTGTCGGGCACCGAGCGGCGGCCACTGCTGGTGCTGTACCGGGCGGCGCAGGAGGGCCTCACCAACGCCTGTCGGCATTCCGGCGCAACAGAGATCCGTGTGACGGTCCGCTACGACGACCAGGGCGCGCGCCTGTGCGTCACGGACAACGGCAGCGGACTGGGCGGGACCGAGGAGGGCTTCGGCCTGACCGGACTGCGGGAGCGGGTCCGGCTGGCCGACGGGGCGGTGGACCTGCGCAGTTCGGACCGGGGCACCACTCTCAGGGTGGAGGTGCCGTGGTGAACGGGCCCCTGGTGCAGGAGGCGCCGGACGTACGCGTCCTCGTAGTCGACGATCAAGACCTCGTCCGCGAGGGCATCGCCGCACTGCTCGGCATCCAGCCCGGCATCGACGTGGTGGGCAGCGCGCGGGACGGTGCCGAGGCCGTGGAGAAGGCCCAGCAGTGCCGCCCCGACGTGGTGCTGATGGACATCCGGATGCCCGGCATCGACGGGGTGGCCGCCACGGCGCTGCTCCGCCGCCAACTGCCCCAGTGCCGGATCGTGATGCTGACGACCTTCAACGACGACGAATACGTGGGCCGGGCGCTGAAGGCGGGGGCAGTCGGCTATCTGCTGAAGAACCTGCCCGCGGCGGAACTCGCCCAGGCGGTCCGTCTGGCGCACGCGGGCGTCGCCCAGTTCGATCAGGGGGTCGTCGCCGCGCTGGCGGCCGGCATCCCCGCGCCCGACGTGCTGACGCCCCGGGAGACGGAGGTGCTCCGGCTCATCTCCGCGGGCGCCACGAACAAGGAGATCGCCGCCCGGCTCTTTCTCAGCGAGGGCACCGTCAAGAACCACATCTCCCGCGTGCTGAGCCGGCTGGGCCTGCGCGACCGGACCCAGGCCGCACTGTACGCCCGCGAGAACGGGCTGATCTGAGCCGGTACGCCCGAGCATGTGATCATTCTGCCCTTGTTCACCGACAACGCCTGAGATTCTACTTCGCACCGACGAATATCCGAACCTACCGATAGTCGCCACCGCAGCGACTCCGCTGATGCGGTATCCCGACCCGGCTGAGGTGCCCGCCGAGCTGCCCACGCCGGGCCGCCGTCGACCGGCCGGCAGAAGCTGCCCAGGGCGCCAGTCACATAGGAGGAACGTGACGGGGCACTCGTGTCCTCCCGACCAGTCGAGGGAGCCGAATCGTGATCATTGCCGCAGTTGTTGGAGTGTGTGTGGTCCTGGCCGCGCTGGCCTTCTTCGTCCCGCGTCTCTCCCGCCACCCCGAACGCGGCACGCAGCGTTCGCTCGGCGCCGGCGCACGGGCCGGCGGCAAGGCACCCGGCGTACTGGGCAGGCTTTTCAGCAAGCCGTTCCACACGAGTTCCCGCGCCGTGGGCCGCAGCGGCTCGGCCGGCCGTCGCACCCGTGGCCGCATGCCCTTCTGACCTCGGCGTCGTCAAGAACAACGACAAACGTCGCGCCCGGCAGGAAACCATGCGCAGTCTGTTGTCGCGCATGGACTACACCAGCAAGGATCCCGAGGCGGTCGCTACCCCCGATCCGCTCATCGTCGGCGCCGCCAACACCCTCCTGGAGCCCGGCGAGGAGGACACCACTCTTTCGCCCACTCCTGTGTCCCACCGCACCAGCGGGCCCGGCAGCCACCCTGAATCCACTTGACGACCGACCGCCGCAGTCGTCCGGCTGTACGGTTCTCCCGGCGGCAGGATCGCGTTCCTCATCTGGCCGTACGAACGACAGGAGGAGACGTTCTCGATGGGGACCGTTGTGCACGTCCCGCAGACGCGGGACATGATCGGGGACGAGCTTTCCGGAGACGAGGCGCTCACCGCGCTGAGGCACTACGGAGGCCGCCGGCTGCTCCTCGACGCGTTCGCCCGGTTCCGCTACGCCGACGGCTTCACCAACTCCCGTTCGCTCGCGTTCCAAGTGGTCCTGGGCTTGGTGCCGTTCACCATCGCGCTGGTCGGCGTGGCGACCACCGTGCACACGGAGAGCGTGGGGCGGATCATCGAACTCACCCTGGGCCAGATCGTGCCGGGCGCCAGTGCGAGTCTGGTCAACGACGCTCTGAGCGCCACCGCGCGCAGCGCCGGTTCCGGAGTCTGGAACGCCGTCGCCATGTGGCTGGGACTGGCCTTCGCCGTACTCAACCTCGCCTCGGCGATGGGGCAGGTCGAGCGAGGCGCCAACCGCATCTACGGCATCGAACGCGACCGGCCGTTCCTGACCAAGTACGGGCGGTCCCTGCTCCTCGCCCTCGCAGCGGGCATGCCGATGGTCCTGGGGTTCCTCGTGCTCGTCGCGGGGGATGCCGTCGGGAACGCGGTGGTGGAGGCCCTCGGCTGGCCCCGGGAGCGGCTCGACTGGTGGAGGCCCCTCGAAGTGCCCCTGGGCGTGGTACTCGCTTGGGTCGCGTCGGCGGTGATCTTCCGCTGGGCTCCGCGCAGGGACCAGCCGGGCTACACATGGCTCGCTTTCGGCTCGGCGGTCCACCTGGTCCTGTGGATCACGGCCACGTGGCTGCTGGCGCTCTACGTTGCCAAGAGCGGATCATTCGGCGCCGTGTACGGACCGCTGACGGCGTTCGTCGCCCTGCTGCTGTGGGCCAACCTGACCGGTGTGGCGCTGTTCCTGGGCATCGCGTTTGCCGCACAGCTCGAAGCGGCCCGGGCCGGAATCACCGAGGCCGTGCAACCGGATCCAGGACCGGGGCCGTGACCTAGGCCCGTGAAAATGTGTGGTGGGCCGAGGTGGACTGACGTGGGCCGCGCGGGCCGACTTGGGCAGCGTGGGCTGGCGTGCGTATCCCCGTGCGTGGCCGCGACTTCGCGCCGGTGTGTGACCCAGCCTGCCTTTCTGTTGTCTACGAGGCGGTGGACCAGGCCCCAGGCGTGTACACCTCCAGACGTAGAAAGACTGCAAGCAATGACAGAGCCCGATGAGACCGCAGCCGCCGGTCCCAGGATGCGCGGATAAGCACCTCGCGCCGCCCAGGAGCCGAGTCCTGTTGGGGCGCGATGCAGTACCCACACCTTCGCCAGGACCACACAGGCCACCAAGTCGCAGTACACGACGATGCACAGGCCCCAGGCGGCCCAAGCAAGGGTGGATCAGCCAGCCTCTGCGACTGTCCGGGACAGGCACAGGCACCTCTCACCGATGTCGGCCGACCATGTCCTACAGACACGGAAACCGGTGAGAAAGACTGCGCGGGCGTGAGAGACCTGGCACAGCTGCCGGCTGAGACTGCGTCACCCGTTCAGCAGCCATGGGATGGGTCACCGAAAAAGCAAGCTGGCCAGCGACAATGACCGGCCGCCCGGTCATGGTGACCGACTCGCGCGGTGCCTGATGTGGGCGCGTGGGGCAACGTCGAGTACGGCAGGCCGCCAAAGAGGCGGGCCGCACTCACCGAAAGGAAGCGCTCCCCGTGAAGCGTTCTCTCATCCGCGTCGCCATAGCCGGCGCCCTCACTGCCCCTGTCCTGCTCATGGCCTCCGGCGTGGCCTCCGCTGACAGCTCCTCGTACGGCACCTCTGCGGACTTCCCCGGCGCGTACACCGAGCGCGCATGCCCCAAGGCCTACACCGACGACAAGGGCAGCGAACACTACGGCGACAAGCACGAGCACAAGAAGTACGGACACGACAAGCACGAGTACGACAAGCACGACAAACACGTCAAGCACGAGTACGACAAACACGACAAGTACGAGCACGACAAGCATGAGCACGACAAGGGCCACTACCGCCACGGGCTGCTCGGCGGCCTGCTCGGCCTGTAAGGCGCCAGGCGCCAGGCGCCAAACCACACTGAGTGACGCAGTGACGTACGCGGTCACGTGCAAGATGCCGTGCACCCAGGCACTCTGCGGGTCACCGCAGCGAACGCCCTGGCCGCCGATCAACCAGAGGATGTCCTGGGCACTACCGCCATCAACACCGGCACCCAGTGTGGTCCAAAACTGACGATCATTGTTGACACCTGGGTCTCCGATCACTACGGAGATCCACATGTCGAAGTCCACCCCCGCCATTCCGCCGCTTGACCGTGAGGCCAAGCGGCGGGGTGGCGGTGATACGCCACATCGAAGAGGTCAGCAGGAACGTCGCGATGTCCTGCCGGTACTTCGGGATCAGCCGGCAGACCTACTGCACCTGATACCGCCGCTACCAGGCCGAGGGCGCTGAGGGTCTGCGAACGCGCTCCAAGGCACCGAAGACCTCTTCGAATGCGACCCATGTCGAGGTGGTCGAGAAGATCATCTACCTGCGGCAGAACTACCATCAGCGAGTCCGGCGTCTGGCGCATCCTCAACCGCCTCGACATGGGCCGCCTGCCGGCCTCTCAGCGTTACAAGCGGCATGCAAGCGCCGGGGACGAGCCGGTGGCCGGCCCGGACCCCCCGACCCGACGCCGCACCGTCAGGGCCTTCGTAGGGTCGGGGACTGACACGGTGGCCGATAGCGCGCCGGGGCATTGTCAGTGGTGGCAGGCAGGATGACGGGCATGACGACACCAGCTGCTCAGATCGTGGACGCCGCCGCCTACGCGCAGGCGGTCGAGGATGCGGTGAAGGCCGCGGCCGCCTACTACGAGGCCGGCACCTCCCCGCTGGACGACGAGACCTACGACCGGCTGGTGCGCGGGATCGCAGCGTGGGAGACCGAGCATCCCGACCAGGTGCTGCCCGACTCGCCGACCGGGAAGGTGGCCGGCGGCGCGGTGGAGGGGACGTCCCCCACACAATGGCGATGCTGAGCCTGGACAACGTCTTCTCCCCTGAGGAGTTCACCTCCTGGACCGCCTCGCTGTCCCGGCGGATCGGCCACGATGTCACCCGGTTCAGCGTCGAGCCGAAGCTCGATGGGCTCGCGGTCGCCGCCCGCTACACGCAGGGCCGGCTGAGCCGGCTGATCACCCGTGGTGACGGGACGGCCGGGGAGGACGTCTCGCACGCGATCGGCACCATGGAGGGCTTGCCGCAGGAACTGGCGGAGCCCGTCACGGTGGAGGTACGCGGCGAAGTCCTGATGACCACCGTCCAGTTCGAGCACGCCAACGAGATACGTACCGCGCACGGCGGGCAGCTGTTCGCCAACCCGCGCAGCGCGGCGGCGGGCAGCCTGCGTGCCAGGGACCGCGCGTACACCGTGCCCATGACGTTCTTCGGCTACGGACTCCTCCCCGTGCCCGGCACCGAGGCGGAGCTCGCGGAGCAGTTCCTCGAGCTCGCGCACAGTGATCTGATGGTGCAGGCCACCGCGTACGGGATGAACACCACCGCCGCCACCGCGGTGCCCGGCATCACCGCCGATACAGTCGAGCAGGTCCTGGCCCGCGTTCAGGAGATCGCCGCCCTTCGGGCGGAGCTGCCGTTCGGGATCGACGGGATCGTCATCAAGGCCGACCTCGCCGCCGACCAGCAGGCCGCGGGCTCGGGTTCGCGTGCCCCGCGCTGGGCGATCGCCTACAAACTGCCCGCCGTCGAGAAGATCACCCGGCTGCTGGACGTGGAGTGGAACGTGGGCCGCACCGGCATCATCGCCCCACGCGCCGTGCTGGACCCCGTCGAGATCGACGGCGCCACCATCACCTACGCCACCCTCCACAACCCGGCCGACATCACCCGCCGTGACCTGCGCCTGGGCGACCACGTCATGGTCCACCGCGCCGGCGACGTCATCCCCCGCATCGAAGCACCCGTCGCGCACCTGCGCACCGGCGACGAACAGCCCATCGAATTCCCCGAGGTCTGCCCGCGGTGCGGGTCCGGCATCGACACCAGCGAGCAGCGCTGGCGGTGCGAGAACGGCCGCAACTGCCACCTCGTGGCCGCCCTCTCCTACGCCGCCGGCCGCGACCAGCTCGACATCGAAGGCCTCGGCGCGACCCGCGTCATCCAGCTCGTCGAATCAGGCCTGGTCGCCGATCTCGCCGACCTGTTCACCCTCACCCGCGAGGAGCTCCTGGGCATGGAGCGGATGGGTGAGACCAGCACCGACAATCTCCTCGCCGCCCTCACCACCGCCAAGGGCCGGCCGCTGTCCCGGGTTTTGTGCGCGCTCGGGGTGCGGGGCACCGGCCGGTCCATGTCCCGCCGCATCGCCCGCCACTTCGCCACGATGGATCACATCCGGGCCGCGGACGCCGAAACGATGCAGCAGGTCGAGGGCATCGGCACCGAGAAGGCCCCGCCCATCGTCGCCGAACTCGCCGAACTCGCCCCGCTCATCGACAAACTCGCCACGGCCGGAGTGAACATGACCGAACCCGGCGCCACCCCGCCCTCCCCCGCGACCGCGGACACCGCCGACAACAGCCCCGTCACGGCCGACGGGGCGGTGCCCCTGGCCGGAATGACGGTGGTGGTGACCGGCGCGATGACCGGCGTACTGGAGAAGCTCAGCCGCAACCAGATGAACGAACTCATCGAACGCGCCGGCGGCCGCGCCTCCTCCAGCGTCTCCAAGAAGACCGCCCTGGTCGTCGCCGGAGACGGCGCCGGATCCAAGCGCGCCAAGGCCGAAACCCTCGGCATCCGCCTGGCCACCCCGGACGAATTCGCCTCCCTCATCGCCGACTTCGTCCACTGACCCTTTCCGCGAAGAACATGCCGCAGCTCACAGCGGAAGCCACAACCGGCTGGGAACAAGCCTGAACGGTTGACCGTTCACCTATACGTGGCTGCGGAGGGGACAGTGTCCCCGGGCCTCACCCATAGCCCATGGGGACGATCGTCCGGCTGAAGCCCCATGGAGCCCTCCGCCGAGAGGCGACCGCCCTCCGCACGTCACCGCCCACGGCCCTGCTGGTCTCCCCCGTCCAGCCAGGACCGTGGGCTCTCCACTGCACGCTGCCCGGCGGGCGTTCCCGTGATGACGGCTTCGGATCGCGTCAGCAACCGGGGTAGCGGATGGTGTCCTGCAACTCCAGCAGGGCTGGCGGCGGGCACCATGCTCTCGGCGGGGCGGAAGCCTTCTCGCCTGGCGATGGGCAGTTGGCCGTGGTCGTCCTGGTTCATTGAGGTAGTGCAGGTCCCGGGACGCATGACGCGACCTCTGGCGATCAAGGTGTCCGAAGCCTTCGATCACGCAGGAGCCGCGTCCGCATGTCCGTTTCCACCATCCTCGAACTGAGCACCTCTGGAGCCTGCTGGAGTCACTGTGCGGCGATCACGAATTCGACCCCCGGGGGTAGTGGTCGGAGATGCGCCACGACAACTCGGTCAAAGTGCGGTCGCCCTTGCAGCGGGGGGCGAAGTCGACGTGCCCGCCGGTGACGGTGTCCAGGGCCAGACTGCAAAGCCGGTCGGCCGGGGCAGGACCGGGCTACCCCGGCCTGCCCCGTGATCCAGCGGCTCATTGGTGAGCTTTTGAGACGTTCAGTCCCTTGTCTCTTCGGCCAGGAAAGCGCTCAGGCTGTCGAGGAGCATGGTGCTGCCCTGCTCGGCCATGTCGCGTTCCTCGGCGGTGTCGCAGGTCTGGCGGAGCACGATCTGCGCGTGGTGGTCGTCCTGCTCGTCGAGTTCCATGGTCATGGCGGCGGGCGCGGCCTTGCCGGGCACGTCCATGCCGATCACAAGGAGACGGTTCTCGACGACCTCGAGGTAAGTGCCGGTCAGTGGGAACTGCCCGCCGTCGGGTGTGACCATCGTGGCCTTCCATGCTCCGCCCGGCCGTACGTCCATCTCGACGGAGCCGGCAGCGGCGTAGGCCCACTGCGCGTACTGGTCGGGGGTGGTCCACGCCCGCCACACCTTCGCCGCAGGGGCGTCCAGCGTTCGGGTCAGCGTGTAGGAGAAGCCGTTGGCCGCGGTGGTCTGCTCAGTGCTCATGTCTCGTCGCCTCGTCTCGCCGTTGGTCAGGCTGTTGCGCCTGTAGACGCCGGCGCGGGCGGAAAGTCATCGGTCTGCTGGGGCTCGGCCGTTTCAGCGCAGGCTGGGGCACCCGCGACGAGCTGGAGTTCCACCCCGTACACGCCGAGGTCGTGGTGGAGTTCCTCGCGGACACCGCGGTCGACGACGGCCGCTACCGCCACCCCGTGCGCTTCCTGCGGGTGTGCGAAGACCTCACCCTCGACCAACTGCCTCTCTTCGGAGCCTGACCTTCCGTCGTGGGATACGGAGCACGCCCGGGCGCTGTTGGGGCCCGCCCGCCAGCAGCGTGGTGCCGGTTCGGCTCAGTCGGCAGCCTCTTCGGCCGGGGTTGTCTCCCGCCGGACGGCTGTCAGGATCAGGTCGCGGACGGGCGGCGGCAGCACCGCCGGCATCTCCAGGACGTGCCACTGACAGCCAGGCACCAGCCCATCGAGCACTGCGTACATCTGACGCTGGAACAGCAACCCCAGCGCCGAGAGGGCACCGCTGGACGGCGACCAGCGGCGATCGCGCAGGGTTTCCAGGACAGACACCCCGGACGGCAGCCCCCTCCCGTGCAGCCACTCTGTGACGGCTTCCCCGGGCTGTCCGGCATCCAGCTCGGCTTCGACCCGCTCGCACAGGCCCAGGGCCCACTCCCGCACCTGCTGAGCCGTCCGCCAGCCGACGGTGAGGTCTTCCAGCGATGCCGTCTCGGCCAGGCCCCGCAGAAGGTCGCGGGCGTCGCCTTCGGGGATGAAGGTGAGCGAACCGTCGTCGGCCAGAACCAGGTCCGCGGCCTCCGGGACGTCTTGCTGGGTGGTCTCGACGAGCGAGGCGAACGGATGAGCCGCCAAGCCCGGGTTCATCGCGCGCAGCAGGTCCCCGATCTCCTGCACGGACATAGTGCCGCCGAGGGTCGCCGTCACGGCGGCCAGCGAGGCGTCTTGCGGAGTCATCGGCGACGGCTCGGTGTTCTTGTCCAGCTCGGCCAGTTCCGCGGGAGGTTCGCCCAGAGCGCGGGCGATGCGCTCGTCGATACGCCTCGCCCGGGCGGGAACGAGCGTGACGGTCTGGCCGGTCTCGGCGAGGCGGTCGGCGACGAGGTCCAGGTCCGGACCGTCGCCCGGACTGTCGTCCTCTCCGGGCAGCGCGACGGTGTCCACTGCGGCGCGGAAGGCGGCACGCACCGTCGCCTCCGGTACCGGGAGACCGTCGGCGAACAGCAGCAGCGCCAGGTCCGTCGGCCTTTTGCCCCGGCCGGCGCAGCGGGCGAGAGCGAGGACCAGGTCGAAACTCTCGGGCGGCGGTGAGGAAGTGCTGCCCCTGCCACGGCCGAGGCCTCCGCCGGGGACGTTGCCCGGCAGTAGCCCGGCACGCCGCCAGCCTGCGAGTTGCTTCGCCGTGACCGTGAGTCCGTGACGCGCCGCGTGGTCGATGAGCTGCTGGTCGGCCGCGCTGGGGCCGTCGCTGGAAGGCATGGCGCGAAGGTAACGGCGCCCGCACGAGCTACGGACCGGATTTAGAGACCCCCACCTTCGTCCGGTCAGTTCTGCTAGGGCCTGTGTGACGTCGTGATCAATCTTGCTGACCCGGATCCGCATGGAAGGCGGATCCGGTAGGAAGTCGGTCGTGACGCGTAGGCAACTC
>NZ_JBEOVF010000059.1:0-53477 GCF_040295365.1 Streptomyces sp. NPDC002838
GTCGACCCCGGCGATGACGCCGGGGAGGACCCGCCGTCCGCCAACGCACTCAGCCCCGCAACACCCTGCGCTCGCGATCGGACAACTCCAACAACAACGGCTTCGGACCCGGCATCCCCCAACGCCCTACAACCGCCAACGAACTAACGACTCAGGACACTAGTGTGGTCCGTCGTTCGCGCCCAGCGGCTCTCCGATGTCGATGCACATGAGGCGTACCAGAGCGTCTGGTTTCGCCTCGCCCAACAAATCGGACGGATTACAGAGCCGGAAAAGGTGGGGTCGTGGCTGGCCAGTAGCGCTCGGCATGAATGCCTCAAGCTCCTCAAAGAGCGGCGTCGATCTGCTGCGGAGTACTCACGGGCTGCCGTGGCTTTCGCGGATACGAACGGCGTTGAACTCCCCGAGCGTAGCCAGCAGGCCTCTCGTATTTGGTCTCGCTCAGCGTGGGGCTTGACGACTTGGGCTTCGCGGATAGCGGGCAGGCATCGGGATGCGGGTGAATGGCGTGCGCACCTCACTGGGGTGCCGGAGGAAGGCATTGTCCTGTCACCACGCCAACAGCAGCGTGCGGCGTTCGGCTTTCTCATCGCCGCTGCGCGATGCCGCCTTCATGATCTCTGCGGTGGACTGTGGTGGCCCGTGGACTGGTTGCTGCGCACTCGAGCACGCAGCAACGCATTCGTCACGGCAGCAGTAGGCGCTCAGGCGATCTACATCGTAGGTGATGACGGTTTGGCTGCACTCGTAACTGAGGTGTGGGAACCGTGCGGCATCGCGGGCGCCTCACTGTATGGCCTGGCGCGGTGGCTCCGGAGAGTCCGCGGAATCGAACTCGCCACGCAGGAATGCCAGCCTGCCGACGAGTAGGCAGTCATGGCTGTCTCTGCGGCCGTCTGGCAGGGCACGGCTTCACGGACAAACCCGCAGTTCCAGGACTTGTTGCCTGCCATCAACAGGATGTGCGAGCACCTGTCGCGGCGCGGTCCGTCCGCTGCTGAGTTCCTCTACAAGGCTCGCTCTGATGGCAGCTTCTCGGCGTGTCGTACTCGCCCGAAGCGAGCCGTTCACGAAGCGTCTCGCAGACCGTGTGCGCACTACGTCTGAAAGCTTCGTGCTGGTGACCACGAGTTTGGTGATCGCACTCCGGCTCCAGTGCGGCTTCCGTATGCGGCTTAAGACGTCATGCACCCTTACCGAGAACGGACGCGTTCGCTGCGAGCCACTTCCGGATTTCTCTCGCTTCTCGCAGACGCCCACAGAGAAGCAGCAGGTCCGCTTGGTTGCGCAGCACCATGCGAAGTCGTGGACCGAAGCGTGCGGGCGCTACTGCTACGAGTCGGCGGTAAATCTCAACCGATTCGCCGGTGGCTCGCAGCGCACCGGAAAGATTCTGTTGGGCGTTGATGCGTACCTCCGCCCACGCAGACAGTGACGTGGCGAGATCGGGCTCGTGGGCGTGTGGGTTGCCTGCCGCCAGGCGCCGGTAGAGGGCGATTGCCTCGTCGCTGCTGGCGAGGGCTTCGTCGCCCTGCCCCACCGCCGACAAGCGGATGCCGAGGTTGTTCAGTGACGCGGCGAGGTCGGGCTCGTGGGCGGCTGGGTGATCCGCTGCCAGGCGCCGGTAGAGGGCGACGGCGCTCTCGGATGCAGCGAGGGCCTCGGCCCTCCGACCCTGCCCGGCTAGATGCGTGCTGAGGTTGGTCAGTGACGCGGCGAGGTCGGGCTCGTGTGCGGCCGGGTTGGCTGCTGCTAGACGGTGTCGGATCTCCGCCGCCTGTTGCTCGGCGTCCAAAGCGTCGTCCGCGCGCCCGAGCCCCGCCAGGTAGGTGCCGAGGTTGGATAGGGAGCGGGCGAGATTAGCCTCGTGGGCGGCCGGGTTGGCTGTTGCTAGATGGCGTCGGACCTTCAATGCCTGTTGCTCGGCGCCCAGAGCATCGTTCAAGCGGCCCAGATCCTTCAAGTGGGTGCTGAGAGCGGATAGTGCTGTGGCGAGGGCGGGCTCGTGGGCGGCCGGGTTGCCTGCCGCCAGACGCCGCAGGATCTCCACCGCCTCCTCGGAATAGGCGAGTGCTTCTACCCGCCGCCCCAGCTCGGCCAGGTAGGTGCCGAGGTTGGTCAGTGACGCGGCGAGCTGGGGCTCGTGGGCGGCCGGGTTGGCTGCTGCTAGACGGCGTCGGATCTCCACCGCCTGCTGCGCCGCGCCCAGAGCATCGTCCCGTCTCCCGAGCTCCATGCAGTAGATGCTGAGGTTGGATAGGGCTGTGGCGAGGTCGGGCTCGTGTGCGGCCGGGTTGCCTGCCGCCAGACGCCGGTAGAGGGCGACCGCTTCATCGGTGGCGCTGATGGCTTCGTCCCACCGCCCTACCGTAGCCAAGTAAGTGCCGAGGTTGGATAGCGACGTGGCGAGGTTCGGCTCCTGAGCAGGGTTGCCCTCCGCCAGTTGTCGGTCGGAATGGGCCAGTCCGGCACCGAGACGCAAGGCGAGAGAGGCGATGACGCGAGTTGGGTGGGGCAGCGCGGCTAGGACGGTGCTGACGGTCTGACGCGTTGTGGAGGCGGTGTCCAGGGCGGCATCCACGACGCGGAGGAGGTGTTCGCTTTCGGTGATGCGTCCGGAGTTGTAGTGGGCGACAGCAGCGCGGGCCATGACGATGATGAGCTGGGCTTGCTGCCCGGGCGCGGCGGCCTCCAGGAGAGCGGGCAGTGAGATGTCACCGCGAATTAGAGTGCGTGCGGCGTGGAATTCGGCGATGCGGTCTGGTTGGAGAGAGCCCCAATAGCGGCCTCTTTCCGCCGGGTACAACTGGGCCAGCCACGCTGCGGTACGGGTCATCTTTTCAGCGGGCAGGTCTGGGATTTCACCGATGACGCAGCGGGCTTCGTCCTTGCTAGTGGCTCCGCACAGCGCGGCGGCGGCGACCGCTGCGGCCAGGGTGGGGGTAGGGAGGTTCAGCTTGAAGGCCGGAGCTGCGGCGCTGTCCTCCCAGAAGCGTTCTTCGTGCTCCAGCAGAATCTCTTCGGCCGGAGTGTCGGCGGACGTCTCGACGGGCGTAGGGCCCTGCTGCAACAGGGTTACCAGGGCAGTCAGTTGCAGAGTGAGCGCGTTGTTGTAGTGGCCATGACCCAGATCGTCGATCGGCCGGAGAGCATCAGCCAGTGATGCCCAGTCGTGCGCGGGCAGGCTTGGCACACGGGACAGCAGGCGGGCGATGTCGCGGGCGGCGCGGGTGAACGCGGTGATGCGATCCTGCGGCCTACTGTCAGGAATGAGCGGGGCGAGTTCGATGACTTGGGCTGCTTTGAGGAGGCCGCGGGTGCCCGCAGGGGCGTTGAGGGGATCCGTGCGCCATTCGCCGTCGGATCGGGCGAGAACCAGCAATCGCACGCGATGCTGAGAGCGGTGTAGGTGGGTGATCAAGCGGCGGAGCAGACGGGGGCGGGTCTCGGCGTAGTCGACGACGAGCAACAGGGGCAGGGGGGTAGCCAGAGCGGTGAAATCAGGCGAGGGCTCGTGGTCGGTGAGGTCGGGGCGCAAGTGTCCAGTCGCCCAGCCTTCCCGACCCAGTGTGTCGGTCAGATGGCGAGCCAAGCGGGTCTTGCCCTGGCCACCGGGCCCGGTCAACACCTGAACCGACACGGTGGCGGGATCGCCTTCGCACCAGGCGCGCAATTGAGCGAGTTCGTCCTCGCGGCCCTGGAAGGTGACGACTGCGGCGTCAGCACGCAGGAGAGCTGCCGGTGAGTGGAGGTCACGTTCAGATGCGGCGGGGGTGAGCAGGCCTGCCGGTTCCACCGCTTCGAGAACCGGCTCCCAGCCTGTATGCGCGGTGATCAGCTCACGGAAGCCATGGTCAGCCAGGAGGAGGGCCGCAGGAGTGGCGATCAGGCGGGTACCGCCGCGCGCCTGCCGGTCACGGCAGGTAACTCCACAGAGCACGTCACCGTCATAGACGTCGTCGCTCAGTACGGCAGCTCCGGACATCCCCGACCACCGGCTGCCGCCAGAGCCCGCAGGCAGGGCGGCGAGGGTGGGGTCGGTGCTGGACACCTCGTAACGGCTGGCGAGAAGGCCTGTGCCCGGGGCGATGTGGCCAGTGAGGTGTTCGTCCAGGCGGCGGCCGTCAGTGGGGTCCTTCTGCATGCGAGGGAAGCCAGCCAGCGTGACCCGATGGGGGCGGGTCCCGATGAGGCGCCCCCATCGCTGCGGCGGCCGGCTCAGCAGATCGACCAGTGACTCCGGAATCTCCCAGCCGTGGCCATCGTCAACCTCGACCAGGGCGGCATCGACTTTCTCGTCCTTGCGCTGCCAGCGCACGGTCGCGGCAAACTCCCGTTCGCCCGAATCTGGCCGGGACACAGTCACGGCGTCCGGTTCCGTCTCGGACGCCCCCTCGACGACGTGCGCAGCAGTCAGAACCAAGTGCGGCGCAACCAGGTATCCCGAGCCAAATCCCCGCGTGTCCGCGCCCGGCTTGCGTACCCGGACCTGCACTCGGCGGTCGAATTCCACGGCAGTCCCCGTTCTTCAACTATGACCTGCGGTGTACCGACACGGCCTGGGGACTACTCCTCGTCGTTGACATCAACGTCGCCACCGCCCGGCCGGTGCGGTTTGAGCTGCACCGTGACCGTGTGGGACGCCGTGTTTCCAGTCTCTTTCCTGCCGCCCAGACCGACAACACTGAATCTCAAGCCCCCGTCGATCCCGCGGGTGCGCGTCAGTTCCATGCCGAGCTCCAGCGTGATCTCTCCCAGGGTGAACAGCACTCCCTTGTGGCCAGCGCCTGTGCCGTCAGGACTTCCAATCCGCGCTTGCGCCTCAGCGACCTGATCCCGCAGCAAGGTGATTGCATCAGCCAGGTCCAACCAGTCCTGATCTGCACTATTTGCGTTATTCATCACGCTATCCCTTTGTCCTTCTCGAGCCCTGATTCCGCCAGATAGGAACACTCGGGCGACGGGGGCGGTACGGGTTCGGTCGCCCACCATCGGTACCGCACTTGAGGTGAGATTGTCCGTGATATTGCGATCTTGTGAGCAAGTGGTCGCGGCGTGGGTCAGCGGTCTGTGTGAACAGGGCCTGTTCGCTTCCCCTCCGGGGACCCGATTCCCCCACGTGTTCCCCAAGCAGGCCTCCACTGCCGATATGCGCAGGTCGGATAGTGGAGGGTCGGTCCGCTGCAAATCTGCCGGCGGGCCGTCTCAGGGCCGTACGAGGGCGGCCAGCAATGACCGCTAACGATCACCATCGGCCATGGTGGTGCGGCGCAAGGCCAGGCCACCATGGCGCATCAGCCCAGCTAGACCCAGGTATCCAGCCACATCCGCGACCGCCACTCCTCGATCGGGATCGCCGTGCCGGTGAACAAGGGCCAGAAGTAGATGAAGTTCCACGCGATCAGCAGAACCAGGACGCCCGCGCCCGTCGCGCCCACCACGCGGCGCGTGTCGCTGGAGCCTGGTCGGCCGATGATCGTGCCGAGGAGCATGGCGACCGCCAGGCACAGGAACGGGACGAAGACGATCGTGTAGAAGAAGAAGATGGTGCGGTCCTGGTAGAGGAACCAGGGCAGGTATCCGGCCGCGATGCCGCAGGCGATCGCGCCCGCCCGCCAGTCGCGGCGGAAGAACCAGCGCCACAGGACGTACAGGATCGCCAGGCAGGCCACCCACCACAGCAGCGGCGTGCCGATCGCCAGCACCTCGCGGGCGCACTTCTCGCCCGCGTCGACGGGGCAGCCCTGCTTGCCGGGGGTGGGGGACTCGTAGAAGTACGAGACCGGGCGGCCCGTGACGAGCCAGCTCCACGGGTTGGACTGGTAGGTGTGCGGCGAGGAGAGGTTGATGTTGAACTGGTAGACCTCGTGCTCGTAGTGCCACAGGCTGCGCCACCAGTCCGGGAAGAGCCACGACCAGCTGCTGCCCTTGCCGTCGGTGGCCGCCCAGTTGCGGTAGTAGCCGCCGGTGCCGTCCGCGGGGGAGAGGATCCAGCCCGTCCACGAGGCGATGTACGTGGCGATCGCGACCGGCACCGTGGCCAGGAAGGCCAGCCCCAGGTCGTGCTTGAGCACCGCCACGTACGGGCGGCCCGCGCCCGCCACCTTGCGGGAGCCGACGTCCCACAGCACGGCCAGCACGCAGAAGAAGACGAGGACGTAGAGGCCGTTCCACTTGGTGCCGATCGCCAGGCCCATCATCAGGCCCGCCAGCCAGCGCCACGGGCGCCAGCCCAGGCGGGTGGTCTCGGCGATGTGCGCGTCGGGGCGGACCCGGCCGTCGGTGTCCACCGGCAGCGCGGCGGCGAGTTTCTCGCGCGCCCGGTCGCGGTCGATCACCAGGCAGCCGAACGCGGCAAGCACGAAGAACATCAGCACGCCGTCGAGCAGCGAGGTGCGGGCCATCACGAACGCCAGGCCGTCCACCGCCATCAGCGCGCCGGCCAGGCAGCCGAGGAAGGTGGAGCGGAAGATGCGGCGGCCGATCCGGCACAGCATCAGGATCGCCAGCGTGCCGAGCAGGGCGGTCATGAACCGCCAGCCGAACGGGTTGAACCCGAAGATCAGCTCGCCGAGCCCGATGACGTACTTGCCGACCGGCGGGTGCACGACGTACGCCGCGTCCGTCGGGATCGGGGCGTTCCCGTTGTTGGACAGGATGACGTCGTTGACGTTCTTGTCCCAGTTGACCTCGAACCCGCGGTGGACCAGCGCCCACGCGTCCTTGGCGTAGTACGTCTCGTCGAATATCACCGCCTTCGGGCTGCCCAGGTTCCAGAACCGCAGCACGCCCGCGAACAGCGTCACAAGGAGCGGACCGCCCCAGCCGGACCAGCGGGTGATCCGCTCGGCGAGCGTCCTGGACACGCCGAGGACCTGCCACAGCCGGGGGCTGGGCTGGACGTACGGCGGCACGAGCTGGTCGCGGACGTCGCTTCTGGGCTCCGCCGTGTATCCGAAACGGCGCAGCCGCTGTTGCCACGACGGCCGCTGGTCCTGATGGGCCTGCTCCTGCCGGGTGTCCGTGGAGGACGCGGTACTGGTCACCGCGCCATCGTAGGGAACGGTGCTGTGTGAGTCCCGCGCATGGGCGGTAGAGGCGCGGATGCGTCCGGTTCCGTTGGCCTATGGAGGGGAGGCGTCCGCATCCCGGGGCCCTGGGAGGATGGGGACGTGACAGTTACGCCCGGAACCCTCGTCCTCGCAGGCACTCCCATCGGCGCCATCGCCGACGCCCCACCCCGGCTCGCCGAGGAGCTGGCCGGCGCCGACGTCGTCGCCGCCGAGGACACCCGGCGGCTGCGGCGGCTCACGCAGGCGCTGGGGGTGACGCCCAAGGGGCGGGTGGTGTCGTACTTCGAGGGCAACGAGTCCGCCCGTACGCCCGAGCTGGTCGAGGAGCTCCTGAACGGCGCGCGTGTGCTGCTCGTCACCGACGCCGGGATGCCGTCCGTCTCCGACCCCGGGTACCGGCTGGTCGCGGCGGCCGTCGAGAAGGACGTCCGCGTCACCGCCGTACCGGGACCCTCCGCCGTGCTCACCGCGCTCGCGCTGTCCGGGCTGCCCGTGGACCGATTCTGCTTCGAGGGGTTCCTGCCGAGGAAGGCCGGGGAACGGCTGTCCCGGCTGCGGGAGGTCGCGGACGAGCGGCGCACGCTCGTCTACTTCGAGGCCCCGCACCGGCTCGACGACACCCTCGCCGCCATGGCCGAGGTGTTCGGCGCCGACCGGCGGGCCGCCGTCTGCCGGGAACTGACCAAGACGTACGAGGAGGTCAGGCGCGGCGGGCTGGGCGAACTGGCTTCGTGGGCGGCGGAGGGCGTCCGGGGGGAGATCACCGTCGTCGTGGAGGGCGCGCCGGAGAAGGGGCCGGAGGAACTCGACGCCGAGGAGCTCGTGCGGCGGGTGCGGGTGCGCGAGGAGGCGGGGGAGCGGCGCAAGGAGGCGATCGCCGCGGTGGCGGTGGAGGCGGGGGTGCCGAAGCGGGAGGTGTTCGACGCGGTGGTGGCCTTGAAGAACGCCACGTCCGGGATGTCCTCCAAGAGGGGCGCGCAAGGGGGCGCACGCGGCGTCTGAGCACGGCGTATCTCCTCTGAGCGTGCGCCCCATGGACGCGTAAAGAGTCACCGTGGAAGGCAAAGCCCGGAGGGGGTCAACGGGGCGGTATGGCAAGGGACACCCAAATCGGCACCAACACTCGGCAGGTCTGCTGCCTCCGCGCCCGCGGAGGAGTCCACTGAGTCGAAGAGGACGTACCCGTCCTTGTCGTCCAGCGGACACCAGGAGCTGGCATGAGTGAGATCGCCGTCGTCCACGAGTCGTATTCCTTCGCCTGCATGCGCTGCGGGCACGGCTGGGAGCAGTCGTACGAGATAGAGCATCACGTGGACGCCGATGGCCGGGAGTTCGTGCAGTACGTGGTGGGCGGCCAGGTCGTGCCGTCCCCGCTCAGCAGGCCCACGTGCCAGAACTGCGACAACCACGTCGTACGGATCATGCGGCCGGGCCGGGTCGCGTCGGCCCGAAACGCGGCGCACCGGCAGCACCGCACGTCGCCCGCCGGGCCGGTCGAGGCGCCGATGTCCGGGGCGGAGGGGCAGAAGGAGCACCACCACTGGCACCTGTCCGATCTCCTGCACCCGTTCCAGCGCCGGGCGAGCTGACGCCCTCCGCGATCGGTGACGGCGTGCCCCTTTCGTAGGATCGGGGCATGCCTTCGAACGCCGACAAGAACGCCGCGCCGCCGCTCCCGGAGCCCCTCCGGGTGCCGGTCGCCGACTCCCACACCCACCTGGACATGCAGTCCGGCACGGTGGAGGAGGGGCTGGCGAAGGCCGCGTCGGTGGGCGTGACGACGGTCGTGCAGGTGGGGTGTGATGTGCGCGGCTCCCAGTGGGCCGCCGAGACCGCCGCGGCGTACGACGCCGTCCACGCGACCGTCGCCCTGCATCCCAACGAGGCCCCGCGCATTGTCCACGGCGACCCCGACGGCTGGTCAAGGCAGGGCGCGCGCGAGCCGGGCGGGGACGCCGGCCTCGACGAGGCGCTCGCCGAGATCGACCGGCTGGCCGCGCTGGACCAGGTCAAGGGCGTCGGCGAGACGGGCCTCGACTACTTCCGCACCGGCCCGGAGGGCAAGGCGGCCCAGGAGAGGTCCTTCCGCGCCCACATCGAGATCGCCAAGCGGCACGGCAAGGCCCTGGTCATCCACGACCGCGACGCCCACGCGGACGTGCTGCGCGTCCTCAAGGAGGAGGGCGCTCCCGAGCGAACGGTGTTCCACTGCTACTCCGGCGACGCGGACATGGCCGGGATCTGCGCCGGCGCCGGATACTTCATGTCCTTCGCCGGCAACGTCACCTTCAAGAACGCCCAGCACCTGCGCGACGCCCTCGCCGCGGCCCCGCTGGAGCTGGTCCTGGTGGAGACGGACGCGCCCTTCCTGACGCCGGCGCCGTACCGCGGACGGCCCAACGCCCCGTATCTCGTTCCGGTCACTGTGCGGGCCATGGCCGCCGTACGCGGCATCGACGAGGACGCGCTGGCGTCGGCACTCGCGGCGAACACGGCACGCGCGTTCGGGTACTGACCCGTTATTGACCATTTTGTCGAATTTGACCCTTCATCGATCCGCTCGAACGCAACGCTGGGTAGCCGCGTCGCTTTGGAGAGTGACGATTGCTCCGCTAGGTTCTGGGGGCCCGATCCGGACCCCTCTGGACCCCCTCCGGCCCCTGGAGCGTGTCGGCGTGAGCAACTCGCAGTACCAGACGTTCGAGACGTACGGCCCGAGCGATCCGTACGGCGCGGATCCGGCCCACGAGCCGTCGGCGTACGACCCGCCCACCGACCCGCACTCCGACGTGCACAGCGCTCAGACGCTGGCCTACGGCGCGTACCCGGCGCCGGCGCCCTACGAGGACACGTACCGGCCCGCCTACGAGGCGCCGGAGGTGCCCGGGCCCGAGTTGCCGTGGCAGAGCCCGCCGGATACGTCCGTCGTGCGCGCCGGAGCGGGGCGGCGCGGCGCACGCCGGCGCCGGACGCGGTACGCCGAGCGGACCGACGGCATGCGCCGTCTGCTCCCGCAGGCGCTGGTCGTCGCCTTCCTCGCCGGCGGCACCACCGCCTTCGTCGCCAAGGACAAGGCGATCGAGCTGAACGTCGACGGCAAGCCGCGCACGCTGCACACCTTCGCGGACGACGTCACCGAACTGCTCACGGAGGAGGGCGTGGAGGTCGGGGCGCACGACGCGGTCACGCCCGCCCCCGACGACGCGCTCGCCAACGGCGACGAGATCGCGGTGCGCTACGGCCGCCCCGTACGGCTCACACTCGACGGCCACCGGCGCGAGGTGTGGACGACGGCGCGCACGGTGGACGAGGCGCTCGAACAGCTGGGGGTGCGCGCGGAGGGCGCGTATCTGTCGGCTTCGCGCTCCCGGCGCATCGGGCGCGGGGGCCTCGCGCTGAACGTGCGCACCGAACGCTCGGTGACGATCATGGCGGACGGCCGGGCCCGCAAGATCCGCACGAACGCGGCGACCGTGCGCGAGGCCGTCGAGGAGGCCGGGATCACCCTGCGCGGCCAGGACACCACGTCCGTCAAGCCGGAGAGCTTTCCGCGCGACGGGCAGACCGTCACCGTGCTGCGGATCACCGGGACCAAGGAGGTCCGCGAGGAGACGATCCCGTTCGACGTGCAGCGGACGGACGACCCCTCCCTGTTCCGCGGCACGGAGATCGTCGAGCGGCCCGGGCAGCCGGGGCTGCGCCGGGTCACGTACTCCTTGCGGACCGTCAACGGGGTCAGGCAGAAACCGCGGCGGATCAAGTCCGAGGTGGTGCGGGAGCCGCGCACGCAGGTGGTGAAGGTCGGAACGCAGCCGCTGCCGACGTCCGTACAGGGGGCCGACCACCTCAACTGGCAGGGGCTGGCGGCCTGCGAGTCCGGGGGTCGGCCGAACGCCGTCGACTCCTCGGGGACGTACGGCGGGCTGTACCAGTTCGACACCCAGACCTGGCAGAGCCTCGGCGGGAAGGGGCGGCCGCAGGACGCGTCGGCGGCGGAACAGACGCTCCGGGCGAAGAAGCTGTACGTGCGCAGAGGGGCGAGCCCCTGGCCGCATTGCGGGGCGAGGCTGCACGGATAGCCGCCGGTACAGCCCCCGTACCGCCCTCGTACGGCCCCGTACCCTTGTCCCGTGAGCAGCCCTCCCCCCGACGCCCTCCTCGGGCCCGCCGACGTCCGTGAACTCGCGACGGCCCTCGGCGTGCGCCCCACCAAACAACGCGGCCAGAACTTCGTGATCGACGCGAACACGGTCCGCCGTATCGTCCGCACCGCGCAGGTCCGCCCCGACGACGTGGTGGTCGAGGTGGGACCCGGGCTCGGCTCGCTCACCCTCGCGCTGCTGGAGGTCGCCGACCGGGTCACCGCCGTAGAGATCGACGACGTCCTCGCCGCCGCGCTCCCCGCGACCGTCGCGGCCCGCATGCCCGACCGCGCCGACCGCTTCCGACTCGTCCACTCCGACGCGATGCACGTGACCGAGCTGCCGGGCCCCGCCCCGACCGCGCTGGTCGCGAACCTGCCGTACAACGTGGCCGTGCCGGTCCTGCTGCACATGCTCGAGACTTTCCCGAGCATCGAGCGCACCCTCGTCATGGTCCAGGCGGAAGTCGCCGACCGCCTCGCCGCCGGGCCCGGTTCGAAGGTGTACGGCGTCCCGTCGGTCAAGGCCAACTGGTACGCCGAGGTCAAGCGGGCCGGATCCATCGGGCGCACCGTCTTCTGGCCCGCGCCGAACGTCGACAGCGGACTGGTCTCACTGGTGCGGCGGGCCGAGCCGCTGAAGACCACCGCCGCCCGGCGCGAGGTCTTCGCCGTCGTCGACGCGGCGTTCGCCCAGCGCCGCAAGACCCTGCGGGCCGCGCTCGCCGGATGGGCGGGGTCGGCGGCGGCCGCGGAGGCGGCGCTGGTCGCCGCGGGGGTCTCGCCGCAGGCGCGCGGGGAGGCCCTGACGGTGGAGGAGTTCGCGCGGATCGCTGAACACAAGGAGCCCGGTAAGTGAGCGTCATCGTACGCGTCCCCGCCAAGGTCAACGTCCAGCTCGCGGTGGGCGCCGCCCGCCCCGACGGCTTCCACGACCTGGCCAACGTCTTCCTCGCGGTCGGCCTCTACGACGAGGTCACGGTGACCCCGGCCGACGAACTGCGCGTCACCTGCGCGGGGCCGGACGCGGACCAGGTCCCCCTGGACCGTACGAACCTGGCGGCGCGGGCGGCGCTGGCTCTGGCGGAGCGCCGCGGTCTTGAGCCTTGCGTGCACATCCACATCGCCAAGGACATCCCGGTGGCAGGGGGCATGGCGGGCGGCAGCGCGGACGGCGCGGGCGCGCTGGTGGCGTGCGACGCGCTGTGGGGCACCGGCGCCTCCCGCGAGGAACTCCTCGACATCTGCGCCGAGTTGGGCAGTGACGTGCCGTTCAGCCTGGTGGGCGGGGCGGCGCTCGGGACCGGGCGCGGGGAGCAGCTCAGTCCCTGTGAGGTGGGTGGCACCTTCCACTGGGTGTTCGCGATGGCCGACCGTGGACTGTCCACCCCGGCGGTCTTCCGCGAGTTCGACCGGCTGGGGGAGGGCGTGGACATCCCCGCCCCCGTGGCCTCCCAGGAACTCCTCGACGCCCTCGCCAAGGGCGACCCGGACGCGCTCGCCGCCGCCGTCTCCAACGACCTCCAGCCGGCAGCGCTCTCCCTCTTCCCGGAACTCGCCGACACCCTCGCGGCCGGACGGGCCGCCGGAGCCCTCGCCGCGTTGGTCTCGGGCTCGGGCCCGACCACGGCGTTTCTCGCGCGAGAGGCCGAGTCGGCGGCGAAGGTGGCGGAGACGCTGCGGGCGTCCGGGACATGCCGGACCGTGCGGGCGGCGTCGGGACCGGCACCGGGTGCCACGGTCCTCAGCGGCCGGATCTAAACATTCTTCGCCTTATCCAAGTCGCGCCTCTCCCACCGCGGCGTCATCGGTGGTGCCGCAGCCGTGGCCGCCGGTGCCGCGCTCACCCCCGTCGTCTTCGCGGCGGGCGACGACTCCGGCAGTGCCCCTGACGCCGGCACGGACAAGGGCACGACGCCCGAGAAGTTCCCCGCCACCCGCGCCAAGACGGTCAACGGCACCGGCGAGGCCACCACCGCCTTCGCCGCCTCCTACGTCGGCGTCCGCTGGCAGGGCGGGCGGGACGGCGTCGACGTCCTCTTCGCGAACGGCAAGGCGTCCCCCGGCACCTGGCAGCCGCTGACCGGCGGCTGCGCCACCGTGGAGGACGGCGGTACGGCGCTGGTCGCGGCCGGTGACGCCACGGCGTTCGAGGTGAAGGCCTCGGCTGACGCGACGGGTGTGCGCTGCCGGGCGGTCGACACCACCGACGGACCGAAGCGCACCTTCAAGGTGCCGTCGGAGCCCACGCGCGTGCGTGGCGTGCGGTATCTCTCCCGTCCCGCCTGGGGCGCCGACGAGTCGAAGCGGTTCCTGGAGAACGGGCAGGTCAACTCGCCCGAGCAGTACTTCCCGCTGCAGTGCGTCACGGTGCACCACACGGCCACGCCGAACGACGACCCCGACCCGGCCGCGACGGTCCGGGCGATCTACGACTTCCACGCGATCACCAACGACTGGGGCGACATCGGCTACCACTTCCTCATCGACGAAGCCGGCAACGTCTATGAGGGCCGCTACTCCGGCGACGACGGGATCCCCGCCTTCGACAGGGACGGCAACGTCGTCACCGGCTTCCACACCGGCGGCTTCAACTCCGGCAACCTCGGCATAGCCCCTCCTCGGCACCCTGACCGAGCAGGGCCCCACGGACGCCGCCAAGGCCTCCCTGACCCGCCTGATCAAGGTGATCACCCGCTTCGCCACCGAGTGCCCGGGCCAGACGATGTACGACCTGCTCGCCGAGGTCCGCACCGCTGTGGCCCGCTGACCTGCGCAAGCCCACAGTGGCCTGCGGGGGGATCGGTCACCGGCCGACGCGCATTAGGCTGGGAGGCTGACCGATCCCCCTGGGCAGGAGCAAAATGGCCGTCAACCTGGTCAATGTCGAGAACGTCAGCAAGGTGTACGGCACTCGTGCCCTCCTCGACGGCGTGTCCCTCGGCGTCTCCGAAGGGGACCGCATCGGCGTCGTAGGCCGCAACGGCGACGGCAAGACGACGCTGATCCGCATGCTCGCCAAGCTGGAGGAGTCCGACACCGGCAGGGTCACGCACTCCGGCGGCCTCCGCCTCGGCGTCCTCACCCAGCACGACTCCCTCGACCCGACCGCCACCGTCCGGCACGAGGTCATCCGGGACATGGCCGACCACGAGTGGGCGGGCAACGCGAAGATCAGGGACGTACTGACCGGCCTGTTCGGCGGCCTCGACATGCCCGGCTTCCCCCAGGGACTCGACACCGTCATCGGCCCGCTCTCCGGCGGCGAGCGCCGCCGCATCGCGCTCGCCAAGCTGCTCATCGACGAGCAGGACCTGATCGTCCTCGACGAGCCCACCAACCACCTCGACGTCGAAGGCATCGCCTGGCTGGCCAAGCACCTGCGCGAGCGCCGCTCCGCACTCGTGTGCGTCACCCACGACCGCTGGTTCCTCGACCAGGTCTGCACCCGCATGTGGGACGTGCAGCGAGGCGCCGTCTACGAGTACGAGGGCGGCTACTCCGACTACGTCTTCGCCCGCGCCGAACGCGAGCGCATCGCCGCCACCGAGGAGACCAAGCGGCAGAATCTGGTCCGCAAGGAGCTGGCGTGGCTGCGGCGCGGCGCCCCCGCGCGCACCTCCAAGCCCCGCTTCCGCGTCGAGGCCGCCAACGAGCTCATCAAGGACGTACCGCCGCCCCGGGACAGCAGCGAGCTGATGAAGTTCGCGTCGTCCCGGCTGGGGAAGTCCGTCTTCGATCTGGAGGACGTCACCGTCCAGGCGGGCCCCAAGGTGCTGCTCAAGCACGTGACTTGGCACCTCGGCCCCGGAGACCGGATCGCCCTCGTCGGCGTCAACGGCGCCGGCAAGACCTCCCTGCTGCGGGCCATGACCGAGGCGGCCCGGACCCAGGGCGAGGCACAGCCGGCCGGCGGGCGGATCGCCGTGGGCAAGACCGTCAAGCTCGCCTACCTCTCCCAGGAGGTCGGCGAGCTCGACCCCAACCTGCGGGTCCTGGAAGCCGTTCAGCGGGTGCGGGAGCGCGTCGACCTCGGCAAGGGGCGCGAGATGACCGCCGGACAGCTGTGCGAGACCTTCGGGTTCAACAAGGAGAAGCAGTGGACGCCGGTGGGGGACCTGTCCGGCGGTGAGCGGCGCAGGCTCCAGCTGCTTCGCCTCCTCATGGACGAGCCCAACGTCCTCTTCCTCGACGAGCCCACCAACGACCTCGACATCGAGACGCTGACCCAGCTGGAGGACGTCCTCGACAGCTGGCCCGGCTCGATGATCGTCATCTCCCACGACCGCTTCTTCGTCGAGCGGACCACGGACCGCGTCTTCGCCCTCCTCGGCGACGCCACCCTGCGGATGCTGCCGCGCGGCATCGACGAGTACCTGGAGCGGCGCCGGCGGATCGAGGAGGCGGCGGCCGCCTCGGCACCGGCCGCCCTGAAGGCCGTATCGGAGAAGAACGAGAAGAACGAGAAGAGCTCCGCCGACCAGCGCGCCGCCAAGAAGGAACTCCAGAAGATCGAACGGCAGCTGGACAAGATCTCCGAGAAGGAGACCAAGCTGCACGCCCAAATCGCGGAGAACGCCACCGACTTCGCGAAGGTGGCCGAACTCGACGCCGAGCTGCGGGACTTGACCGGCGAGCGGGACGAACTGGAGCTGCGGTGGCTGGAACTCGCCGAGGACGCGTGAAGGGTGCGTGAAGGCGCGTAACGGGGGCATCACGGGCCGGTCCTCCCTTGGGAACAGGGGCTGAACCGGCCCACTGCGTTGTCGGTGCCGGGTGATAGAAAGGGCCGCCTGAGAACTTCATGAGTACGACTCTGGGTCCATTACGTACCTCAGGGCGTGGCTAAAAATCAGTGATTGAACGGGGGAAGCCGCTGATGACTCAGCCGCCCAATCAGCCGCCGCAAGGTGGCTTCGGAGCGCCGCAGGATCAGCCACCACAGCAACAGGGAGGCTTCGGGGCACCGCCGCCCCAGGGCCCGCCCCAGACGCCACCACCTCCGCAGGCCCCGCCGCCCTCCGGCGCTCCGCAGCCCGGTTACGGCTATCCCCAGCAGCCACCACAACAGCCGCAGCCACCGCAGCAGCCCTCCGGCCCGTACGCCCAGCCCGGTCCGTACGCCCAGCCGGGCCCTTACGGCGCGCCAGGCGCCCCCGGCACACCCGGCCCGTACGGCCAGCCGCAGCACCCGGGGCCGTACGGCGGGCAGCCCGGCTACGGCTACCCGCCGCAGCCGCAGTTCCCCGGTGCGCCCGGCACCCCGCCGCCCGGCTCCGGCTCGCGCAACCCCTTCAAGGGCAAGCCCGCCCTGGTCATCGGCGCCGCCGTGGCCGCGCTGCTCGTCATCGGCGGGACCGTCTTCGCGGTGACGAGCGGCGGTGGCGACGGCAAGGGCAAGAAGAAGCCGGTGGCCGGACCGAGCGACGCCCCCAAGGCCACCGGCTCCGAGGCCCCGGTCAACCCCGGCGACGGCAGCGGCGACGGCGGCTCGGAACCGGAGAACCTCAACGAGAACCGCCAGGCCGGCGAGGCCAAGGTGCTCTGGTACAAGGACGCGCCCGACGCCCCCGGTGACGGCGCCGACGCCCCCGGCATGTGGATCACCGACAAGACCGCGGTGAAGGCGGCGTACAAGCAGCTCTTCGCCTACAACGTCGGCGTCGGCAACCCCACTTGGGACCCGATCACCTTCCCGCAGAAGATCTGCGCGGTCACCCCGCAGAAGACGGCCGACGACAAGATCGTCGTGGCGTACATGAGCGGCAGCACCGACCGCGCCGACTGCAACCAGCTCCAGGAGATCGACCTCAACACCGGCGAGAAGGGCTGGACCGGCGAGGTCGCGGACGGCGACCTGTTCGACAGCACCAGGCGGATCGGGCTGTCCGTCACCGGCAACACGCTGATGGTGGGCCGCTCGCAGTCCGGCACGGCGTACGACGTGCGCACCGGCAAGAAGCTGTTCGACAAGAAGAGGTACGGCGCGTCCTGCTTCCCGAGCGCGTTCGCGGGCGGCGCCCGGCTGGTCGTGGTCTCGTCCTGCGCCGCCGGCGGGACGAACGAGCACGACGAGATGCAGGAGCTGGACCCCAAGACCGGCAAGGCCAAGTGGACCCAGAAGTTCGACAAGGGCTGGAAAGCCGTGCGGACCTACTCCGTCGACCCGCTGGTCGTCTACCTCACCCACGACGACAAGAACGCCTGGAACATCTCCACGTTCACCGCCACCGGCAAGTTCCGCTCGCAGGTCGCCTTCGACGAGGACTTCGCCCCCGAGTGCGGCTGGGCCATCCTCTCGCGTGACCTCCAGGGCTGCGAGGGCGTGGCCGCCGACGCCGACACCCTCTACCTGCCCACCGAGGCGACGACCGGGGCGAACGAGATCGTCGCGATCAACCTCGCCGACGGCAAGGAGAAGTGGCGGGTGAAGTCCCCGGCGGACGAGTCGATGCTGCCGATGAAGATCGAGGGCGGCAAGCTCGTCGCGTATGTGCAGCCGTCGTACGACTCGGGCGGCCGGATCGTGTCGATCCCGACGACCGGCAGCAGCCACACGCCGACGAAGCTGTTGCAGATGCCGCAGGGCACCGCGGAGATCGAGAGCGGCTTCTTCTCGAAGGCCGTCGACTGGGCCGACGGGCGCTTCTACCTCTCGACGGCCCGGCTGACCGGCAAGGACGACGCGAAGGAGAAGTTGATGCTCGCCTACGGCAAGTGACCCTTCGCCTCCCTTTCTTCGTCTGCTCCGTCGTCCCCGCCTCCGAGGTGCTCACGCCATGACCCAGCCACCGCCTCCGCCGCCCAATCAGCCACCCAACCAGCCTCCGCAGCAGGGGGGTTTTGGCGCACCGAAGGACCAGCCGCCACAGGCCCCACAGGCCCCGCAGCAGGGCGGCTTCGGTGCGCCCCAGACCCCGCAGACGCCGCCGCCCCCGCCGGGGCAGCAGCCGCAGCCGGGTTATGGCTATCCCCAGCAGCCCCAGCCGCCGCAGACCCCTCCCGGTTACGGCTATCCGCAGGCGGCCCCCCAGCCGCCGCAGCCGCCCGCCGGCTACGGCTATCCCGGGCAGGCGCCCACCCCGACCCCGAACCCGTACGGACAGCAGCCCAACCCCTATGGCCAGCAGCCCGGTTACGGCTTCCCGCAGCCGACCATGCCGCTGCAGCCGCAGGCCGGACAGCCGGGACAGCCGGCCGGTGGCGGGCGGAAGTTCAACACGCAGCTGGCCATCATCGTCGCGGCCGTCGTGGCGATCGCGCTGATCATCGGCGGTGGTGTCCTGTACTCCTCCTCCGGTGACGACGGCAAGAAGGACGACACCGCGAGCTCCAGCGGCGGCACCGGCGGTACCGACGACGGCAAGAACGGCGACGGCGCCGACGGCGGCACCTCGGGCACCTCCACGAAGCCGGTGGAGAAGGTGCCCGCCAACCCCGCCTCCAAGGTCCTCTTCCAGGTCCCGGCGCCCGCGGTCAAGAACGACAGCACCATCTCCACGGCCGGCTCCTGGCTCACCGACAAGGTGTACGCCAAGAGCGGCATCGCCGAGATCGTCGGCTACGACCCCGACAAGGGCACCAAGCTGTGGACGATCAAGCTCCCCGGCCCGGTGTGCCAGGGCAGCAACCACACCACCGCCGACAACAAGACGGCGATCATCTACGAGCCCGAGATGCCGACCAAGGCCGAGCCCTCGCACGGCTGCAGCCAGGTCGCGGCGATCGACCTGAACGCGGGCAAGAAGCTGTGGACCAAGACCGCCAAGTCCGGTGACCAGGCGATCAGATTCAGCAACATCACGGTCAGCGCGAGCACGGTCGCCGTGGGCAGCACCAACGGCGGCGCCGCCTTCGACATCGCCTCCGGCAAGCAGCTGTGGGCCCCGAAGCCGTCCGACACCTGCTACGACTCCGGGTACGGCGGCGGCCCCAAGCTGGTCGCGGTGCGCAAGTGCGGTTCGTACGACCAGCGCGAGCTGCACATCCAGACCATCGACCCGAAGTCCGGGAAGGTGATCACGGAGTACAAGATGGCGACCGGCATCGAGTACGCCAGCGTCGTGTCCACCGACCCGCTGGTCGTGGCCGCCGACGTCGGCGAGGCCGCGCAGGACGGCAGCGGCATCTCGGACTTCTTCTCCATCGACAACAAGACCGGCAAGCTGCGCACCCGGATCGCGGCGCCGAGCGACCAGTACGGCGCCAGCTGCGACGGCATCTCCAAGATCGAGGAGTGCTTCGCGGTGGTGGTCGGCAACGACCGGCTCTACCTGGCGACCGAGGAGCACGACGTCGGCTCCGACGGGCTCGACCAGACCAACGAGATCGTCGCCATCGACCTGGCCACCGGCAAGCAGACCGGCCAGCGCGCCGACGCGGGCGCCGACTACACGATCACCCCGCTGCGGATGGACGGCAGCAACCTGATCGCCTACAAGGAGCCGCCGTACGACAAGGGCGGTCAGATCGTCAGCATCGACGGCGGTTCCTTCAAGGAGACGAAGCTGCTGGAGAACCCCGCCACGGAGTCCGTGCGTGACGCGGAGACCAGCATGAGCCCGGAGTACTCCGAGATGCTCTACTCGCAGGGGCATCTGTTCATGTCCGAGGTCTTCGCCAGCGAGTCGACGAGCTCCAACGACAAGGAGTACCTGCTGATCGCGTTCGGCACGAGCTGAGCGTTCGCGCGAGCGCTGTCGTTTGCGGCCCCGTCCCTGTTCAGGGGCGGGGCCGTGCGCGTACCGCTCATCACCCTCGAATGAGAGGAAAGCCAGAAATTCCGTCGATCCGGGGCACATCTCACGTGTAGGGGAAGCGCAACGTCGAACAAGCGTGTAGCTTCCGGGGGCATGAAGGGGCGGGGGGAGCCGGGAGGGGGCTTCCGTCCGTTGTCCGTGCGGACCAGTGGGCATCCATAGTGGGCAGCCATAGGGGGCATCCACGGAGATCCATTGGGGGGACTGGGGGGTTGCTCGATGGGAGTGCGGCTCATGGTGGTCGACGACCACCGATTGCTCGCCGAGGCGTTGGCCTCGGCACTGAAGCTGCGGGGGCACCGGGTGCTCGCCGCGGCGGCGCCCGCCGCGGGCGCGGCGGAACTGGTGATCAGCCGGGCACCGGAGGTGTGCCTGTTGGGGACGGCGACACCGGCGGAGCCGGGGATGTTCGACCCGGTGGTCCGGATCAAGCGGGAGCGGCCGCAGGTCGCGGTCCTGGTGCTGGGCCCGGTACCGAGCCCACGCGGTATCGCGGCGGCCTTCGCCGCGGGCGCGTCCGGCTACGTACGGCATGACGAGCGCATCGAGGGGGTCGAGCGCGCGATCATGAAGGCGAGGGCGGGCGAGGCGGCGGTCGCCCCGCAGCTCCTCCAGGGAGCCTTCAGCGAACTCCTCAACCCGGCGGCCCAGCCGGACGACGAGGGCCAGCGCCTGCTCCAGATGCTCACACCGAGGGAGGTCGAGGTCCTGGTCAGGGTCGCCGACGGCGAGGACACACGGCTGATCGCGGCGGGCATGGGCATCGCACCGTCGACGGCCCGGACCCATGTCCAGCGGGTGCTGATGAAACTGGGGGTGGGGTCGAGGCTGGAGGCGGCGGCGTTGGCTGCGCGGACGGGGTTGTTGGACCGGGCGGGGCCGGTTCGGCATTCGGCGCCGGAGGCGGGAGGAGAACCGCAGTCCTAGCCCGAAGTTCTGTTGATTCGGACAAATAGCAAGTCAGAGAAGAGGTGCCCCATACCGAGGCGCCCGGATACCCCCTGTGTGGCCTGCGGAAAACGGGTCGGCACCGGCTTGCCCGCCCGGCCGAAGACGATCAACTCTCGCCCAGAGTCTGTCGTGCCCGGCTGATCACCCGCTGGGCGTCGGCGCCGAAGACGGCGGACTCGCGGAGCGTCTTCCATACACGCATGTACGTCGTGACGCTGTCCTGGTCCTTGATCCACAGTTCCGCATGCCAGTCCTCGACGATCACAAGTCGCTCGTCGTAGATCAGGAACCCGTTCGCGGGCGGGATCTTCAGCGATGCGGAGAACGGGACGACGCCCAGGTGCACAGTGTCGAGACCGACGACACCCGTCAGCCGGTCGAGCTGGGCGGCCAGTACGGAAGGTGGACAGATCAAGGAACGGAGCGCGGTCTCGCCGATGAGAATGTTGAACTTCTTGCCGGAGTCGTACAAACCCTCCTGCCGCTTCAGCCGCGACCGCACGGCGTCCTCGGTGTCACGCTTCGAGCGGTGCAGTTCGGCGTACCGGATGAAGACGTGACGGGCGTAGTCAGCAGTCTGGAGAAGTCCTGGGACCATCGAGCCCTGCCAGGCATGGAAGACCCTGGTCCGAGCGTGCTCGGCATTCAGGGTGTCCTGTACGGGCCGGTGCCCTGCCGCCAGTTGGCGCCGCCATGACCGGTAGTCCGATTCAAGGCCCTTGAGGCGGGCGGTCAGCTCGCCGATGGCCTCGGGCCGGCCGGTCCCCTCCGCCCACGCTCGCAGATCTTCGGCCGTCGCGGTCTGCCGCCCGTTCTCCAGCTTGGAGACCTTCGACTGTGTCCAGCCGAGCCGCTCCGCGAGCTGGGTACCGGTGAGCCGACCGTCAGGGGAGGACAGGCGGAGTTCTCGAAGCCTGTCCCCGAGGGCCACGCGTGCCCGCTGAAAGTCTGTGCTCACCGTTACCCGCCGACTACAGTCCTGCCGCGAACTCTTCGAACGGCACCGCGTAATGCCAAGCGGTCCCGGACTTGGGCGTACCGCACCACTTCAGCCGGCTCGGTGATCAACTCCACGTCGACCAGGTTGTCGGCGTCGTCGAAGTTGAGCACAGCGACCAGCCGCGAGTCGAAGATCCACGCGTCCGCTTCAGGAAGCTGGAGGCGCTGAGCCTCCGCCCGCGGGAGAATCCGGATGTCCTCGCCGACGGCGCTGTTCCGCCGCGCGTTGTCCAGCAAGTAGAGCTGCCCTGTGGTGGGCGGGTCATCGACGACACGGACGCGCTCGACGCGCTTGCCCTGCTCGGCCTGCCTGCGCCGGTTCTCGCACCACGGGGTGTCGAGATCCCACCGTGCCGCGCCGCTCTCGACGAACTGCGCGTAGGTGTCGGTGACTTCGTCGGAGGCGTACCGGCGCCGGGTCTCCAGCCGCCACGCGGTGTGCTTGAAGGTGGTGAACAGCTTGCCGAAGGCGTCCAGGTCGATGATCTTCGCGTCGCGGGTCACTTCCTTCGGCCCCCAGTCAACCAGCAGTTCTCGCGGGACAACGATCGGCACCTCGCCCTCTCCAAGGTGCTGGAGCTGGGCGATGTCGTCGGGATCGGTGAGTGGAGGGCCGTGCACGATCACCTCCCGGCTGTCCAGGTCCTCGTGCACGGCCGGACACCCGTCGTCGCCCGAACCGGTCCCGTTGAAGCGCAGCCTGCGTGCCATGCGGTCACCTCTCGTGTCGCTCGTGGAAGCCCTGGCCGGACAAGGGTGTCTGCCGCTGCGCGGGAATGTCGAGGGAACTCGGAGTGACGCCTGAAAATATCCGAGAATATCTCCGCCCTCGCCCAACTCCTGCTTCCTACGGTCGTATCCGGAGTCACGGAGAGTCGGGGAGACACGATGGCAGTCACACGCCACAAGACCACGCAGGAACCACCTGTAGAGCTGCCGGTGGGGTTCGAGGCATGGCTGCTCGATTGCCTACCGGTCCCCGGATGCAAGGTCTGCGCCGCGAACTGGAAGCAACTCAACGCCGCGAAGGACGACGGTGACATCACGAAGGCCAGCCGCCACGCCACCGAGATCCGGGATCACGCCGGGGGCGCCCACTCATGACGCTGGACATGCACACGTACCGCGCTGGCCGTCAGAGGGCCACCGAAGCGGCGGAGGCGATCAGGGAAGCCCTGGCCGCTCTCGGCCTCCCCGAGCGGGTCTGGGCCAGCGTGCGACCCCTTGTTACGCACACCGGCAAGCCGTACGTGCACATTGGCATGATCCGCGCGGATGCGGCCGAGAAGGTGGCCGAGGCCTTGCGAACCCTGGCCGAGCCATCATGGTCGGCATCGACGCCGCGAGCCTCGTGCGCCGGGAGTGCGGTCGGTGCGGATATCCGGTGTGGAGCTGACCATCCCTGATCGCCTTCCCCCACCGGCTGATACTTCCGCGTATCTCCGCAGGCCGGTGGGGAAGGTCTGCCCTTGCTGGGCATGATGCTCCAGGGATCTTAGGGGACCTTCCATGGCCGCGTCTCCGGTGGAGTAGCGTTCCACCTGGGATCGAGGCGGTGGTCCCAGAGGCCGACACGGTCATAGGCTGAATCCAGGCAGTTGCATGCCGCCCATGAGTCGGCCTCGGTTGCATCCTGAGAAGTGGTGTACGGGCTCCCACCTGATCCGGGTGTTTGTCCCGGCGCCGGGCAACACCGGAATGCGCGAGCGGGAGACAGGCGCAGAGGAATGATGTCAGCAGACCTCAGGCATTTTCACAGACCGGTAGACGACGGACTCGACGCGACAGAGTACTGATCACATGCCCGAATTGATGTCAGAGGATGCGGTTCGAGACCTCGCACGGTCCCCTGCCGAAGCCCGTTCCTTGCACCGCAAGGAAGTCTTCCCCGTGCACGTGCTCCTCTGCGTCGCTCACCATGAGAGCGATGCGAGCAGCTTGCTGAAGGCCGCGGGAGTCGAGTACTCGGTCCTGTACGCGGCACTGTCGGCCGGTCAACCGGCCGGCAAGCCGACCAACAAGCGAACGCTCCCGTGGTCCAGCTCGATGGAACACATCCTCCAGCTCTCCCAGAGCTACACCAAGAAGTACTTCACATCGAACCACCTGCTGGCCCTGATCCTGGACAACGACAAGGACAGCGTCACGCTGCTGCGCGAGTGCGGCCTGAACGTCCCCGAATTCCGAGCCACGCTCGCTCAACGTTTGGGTGACGCCTGACCGCCAATCGAGCGGGAGGCCGTCCCTCCTGCACGGATTGGGCGGCGATCGCCCCAGACCCTCCAATACCGTGGGCACCCCAGTGATCGGCAGATCTGTTCCACCTCGCCATTCGCCGACCTGCGCATTTACTTCCTATGGTGGAACGCAGCTGCCAATCGTCCTTCCCTCACCACCAGGCACACCAACCACCGGCCAGTTCCTGCAGTGTGGAAGACCCGTGCCTGCCGACGCATCCGAGGCCGGCTTTGTGGGCGTGCGGTGCCGGCGTCACGCCGACGGCGTTGTGAGGGCTCCGGTGCGTATGCCTGCCAGCAAATGGACGAGGGTGGCGGGGGTGGTGGTGAGGTGGGTGGTGGGGATGTCGCTTTCGCGGAGGTGGATGGTGTCGGAGGACGCCGCCAGTTCGACGCAGGTGTTGCCGTCGCCCCCCTCGGAGAAGGACGACTTCTGCCAGTGGAGGGACTGGGTCATGCCTTGTGCCTCACAGTTCCTTGGCGATGCGGTGGATGAAGTCCCGTGACGGAACGGGGTCGAGAGCTGCCTTCTTCACCTTACGGAAGAGCTTTCGAAACCTGTCCAGTTGGGACTCCGCATCGAGGAACGCGGTGCCATGGGGGGAGTCGCGGAGCACGGTGTCCAGCCGGGGCACGGGGCCGCCCACGTACATCATGGCGCTGCTGGCTCCGGCGAATCCCTCCGCGTCGATGGGAATGACTCGTACGGTGTGCCCCCGCTCGATCTGCCGCAGGATCTCGAGCAGTTGGGCGCGTGCCACTTCCCGGTCGGCCACGAGGATACGCAGCGCGAACTCGTGGATGACCGTCTCGTACTCGGCCGCGGCGTCGCCGTCGATGGCGGCCCTGCGCCGCAGCCGGTGCTCGATTCGGGGGTCCAGTTCGCTGGGTGGAAGCTCCGGCACCATGTAGCTGAAGACAGCGCGCGCGTAGTCGGGGGTCTGGAACAGGCCCGGAACGTGCGTGATGACGACCTCGTGCAGGAAGGTCGCGTGGTGCTCCAGCTCGGCGACGTCCAGGAACACCGGTGGAAGGATGCCCCGGAACTCCTCCCACCAGCCACGCGTACGGTCCGTCGCCATCGCCACCAGCGCCTCGATCAACTCCTCTTCCGCGCACGCGCAGTGAGCTGCCAGCCTTCGCAGCCGCTCCTCGCTGATCGCTGAGCTGCCCGCTTCGATCTGGCTCATGTGCGTCGAGCTGGACCCGAGGAGACCTGCCACCTCTTTGGCGGACTTGCCCGAAGCCTCACGCAGTTTGCGCAGCTCGGAGCCAAGGCGTACCTGCCGTGCCGTGGGCTGGTTCCGCATCGTCATCCGTTGTACTTCTCCTTCAACACCCCTGAAGAGGAGGGGACGTTCTGCTCCCCGTTCGGGTGTCAGATTACGCGACGTGGTTGCAAGGGTAGGAATTCCTACCCTACCGTCGGTGACGCGACGCACACGCTGCGGAATCCGGGACCCCCGGAAGCGCACCGCTCCGTCCTGCCATGACGGCTGCGGCACTGCCACCGCCCGTCCCGCAGCCCTTCCCTCAACCACCCTTCAAGCCACCGGAGTTGTCGCATGCCCGAAAACGACCCCTGGGAGTACTCCCTCTCCATCCCCTACGACCCCCGAGCCGTCACCGTCAGTCGCCGCACCCTCCGCCTCATCCTGACCATGCACGGACTGATCGGCGTCGTCGACCTCGCCGAGCTCCTCGCAACCGAGCTGGTCTCCAATGCCGTACTCCACACCAAGGGCCCTGCCGCCCTGCGTGTGCGCTGGTCGGCCGGCGTCCTACGGATCGGAGCCTGGGACGCGGATCCCGAACCCCCCGAGCCTCCGCGGCCGTTGGCCGATATCACCGACCTCGAGGGCGGCCGCGGCCTCGCCCTCGTCCGCGCCTGCGCCGACCTGTGGGGCTGGCAGCCGCTGGCCAGAGACGGCAGTCGGGGCAAGTACGTCTGGTGCGACCTCACCGCTGCCTAGCCCGACGCCCGATGGCCGGACAGCCGTACGGGGTCGAAGCCGCCGACGCGGACTCCGGCCCCGTAAGGTCCCTGCTACTCGGGCGGCTTCTCGTCCGCCACAACATCCGGCGGCGGCGGAGCCACAGGCCGCAGCTTCAGCCACGCCAGGAAAAACACCCCCAGCAGCAGCATCCCCAACCCGGTCCACAAATTGATGTTGACGCCCTCCGCCTTGTCGATGTCCGCGTCCGACGCCGTGAAGCCCGCGATCGTGACGATGACGCCGTACAGGACGAACAGGCCGCCGATGATGCGCCGGATGTCGAAGAGGCGTGCGGCGGTCGCGGACTTGGTCTGTAGTTCGGAGACCTCCCTGTGGACGTCCTTCTCGGAGTATTCGGAGGGCTCGGAGGAGCCGGAAAACTCAGACATGGTGTCTCCAGCGTCAGAACGAGAACGGGATGTAGCAGGCGGCCGCCAGGATCACCGCGCCCCAGCCCAGCAGAGCCGGCTTGCGGTACCAGGCGTCGTCGCCGGGTGCGGGCGGCTCCTCCATGCCGGGGGACGTGGTGCCGTACACCAGGCCCTGCAGGTCCTCCGTCGGCTTGGGGGCCGTGAAGAGGGTTACGGCGATCATGACCACCGCGCCCGCCACGAAGCCCGCGATCGCGGAGACGAAGTTGGCGCCCTGGTCGGAGGGGATGTCGATGATGCCCTGCTTGTAGATCCAGAAGTAGTTCACCATCGCGGCGGTGGTGCCGGAGAGCAGACCCCAGAAGCCGGACTTCACGGACGCCCGCTTCCAGAACATGCCGATGATGAAGACGACGAACATCGGCACGTTGAAGAAGGAGAACAGTGTCTGGAGGTACGCCATGATGTTCGAGAACGACGAGGCCAGGAACGCCGTCCCGATGGACGCGAGCACGCCGATCGCCGTGATGATGCGGCCGAAGCGGACGTAGTAGCCGTCCTCCCGGCCCCGCACCACGTACTTCGCCCAGACGTCGGAGGTGAAGACGGTGTTGAAGGAGGACACGTTGGCCGCCATGCCCGCCATGAAGGCCGCCAGGAGACCCGTGACCGCGATACCGAGGACGCCGTTGGGGAGCAGGTCCTGCATGAGGTACGGGATCGCGTCGTTGTACTGGTAGCCCGAGTCGGGCGTGCCGAACCGCGGAATCACCGCGGCGGCGACCAGGCCCGGGATCATCACCAGGAAGACGATGAAGATCTTCGGGAACGCGGCGATCAGCGGCGTGCGCTGGGCGGCGGAGAGGTTCTTCGCGGAGAGGGCGCGCTGCACCTCGGCGAAGTTGGTCGTCCAGTAGCCGAAGGAGAGGACGAAGCCGAGGCCGAGGACGATGGTGAGCCAGTTCGCGCCGAGCGGGTTGGCCTCACCGATGCCGGTGCCGCCCCACGAGGTCATGAAGTTCTCGCCGCGGCTCTCGGTCAGGCTGCCGGACAGGCCGTCCCAGCCGCCGACCTTCTTCAGGCCGAGGACGGTGATGGGGATGAGGGCCGCCAGGATCACGAAGAACTGGAGGACCTCGTTGTAGATCGCGGAGGACAGGCCGCCGAGCGTGATGTAGGCGAGGACGAAGAAGCCGGCGACCACGATGGCCACCCACTCCGGCCAGCCCAGCAGCGCCTCGACCACGATCGCCAGGGCGTAGAGGTTGACGCCCGCGATGAGGATGGCGGCGAAGGCGAACAGGATCGAGCTGAGCAGGTGTGCTGCCTTGTCGAAGCGCAGGAGCAGGAACTCCGGGACCGAGCGGACCTTGCTGCCGTAGTAGAACGGCATCATCACCAGGCCCAGGAAGACCATCGCCGGGATGGCGCCGATCCAGTACCAGTGGGTGGTGTAGACGCCGTACTGCGCACTGTTGGCGGCCATGCCGAGGATCTCGGTGGCGCCCAGGTTGGCGGCGATGAACGCGAGGCCGGTGACCCAGGCCGGCAGGGAGCGGCCGGAGAGGAAGAAGTCGAGGCTGGTCTTCACCGATCTGCGGGCGGCGAAGCCGATGCCCAGGACGACGACGAAGTAGATGCCGAGGATCGTGTAGTCGAGCCAGTTCGTGGGGAGTCGTAGCTCGGCTGCCAGATTCGTGGGGGTTTGCATAAGGACTCACTTCGTTGCGCGAACTGATCCGTAGCGGAACCTACGCCTCAGCGTTCAGTCATTGAACACTCCGGGTGATGGTCTTTGTTGGATTGTGATGTCGACAGTTGAGGTGCCTTGTGTTCTAATGTGTTTGGTTCTGTTTGATGATTGAGTGGCTCGAATAGGAGTCCGCAGTGAAGAAGACCTCGACCCGGCTGGCCGACGGTCGCGAGCTCATCTACTACGACCTGCGGGACGACGCCGTGCGGGACGCGGTCGACCGCCGCCCGCTGGAGCGGACCGTGACGACGTCCGAGGTCCGCCGCGATCCCCTGCTCGGCGACTCCGTCGCCATCGCCTCGCACCGGCAGGGGCGCACCTACCATCCGCCGGCCGACGAGTGCCCCCTGTGCCCCTCGCAGGGCGAGCGGCTGAGTGAGATCCCGGACTCGTCGTACGACGTCGTGGTCTTCGAGAACCGTTTCCCCTCCCTCGCCGGCGACTCCGGCCGCTGCGAGGTCGTCTGCTTCACCTCCGACCACAACGCGTCCTTCGGTGATCTGACGGAGGAGCAGGCAGGGCTGGTCCTGGACGCGTGGACCGACCGGACGTCGGAGCTGTCGCATCTCCCCTCCGTGGAGCAGGTGTTCTGCTTCGAGAACCGCGGCGCCGAGATCGGTGTGACGCTGGGCCACCCGCACGGGCAGATCTACGCCTACCCGTTCACCACCCCGCGCACCGCGCTGATGCTGCGTTCTGTCGCCGCTCACAAGGAGGCGACCGGAGGTGAGAATCTCTTCGACGCCGTCCTGGAGCAGGAACTCGCCGACGAGCGGGTCGTCCTGGAGGGCGAACACTGGCTCGCCTTCGTGCCGTACGCCGCGCACTGGCCGTACGAGGTCCACCTGTACCCGAAGCGTCGCGTGCCGGATCTGCTCGGGCTCGACGAGGACGCGCGCACAGAGTTCCCCAAGGTGTATCTGGAACTCTTGAGGCGCTTCGACCGGATCTTCGATGGGCAAGACGGAGGAAAAGAAGGGGCGGGGGAGCCTCCGACGCCTTACATCGCCGCCTGGCACCAGGCGCCGTTCGGGCAACTGGAGGAGTTCGAGGGCGTCAGCCGTGACGACTTCGCGCTCCACCTCGAGCTTTTCACCATCCGCCGTACCTCCGGCAAGCTGAAGTTCCTCGCGGGTTCCGAATCCGGTATGAACGTGTTCATCAACGACGTGCCGCCGGAGCGCGCGGCCGAGCGACTGCGAGAGGTAGCGAGTTCATGAGCGGTAAGTACCTGGTCACCGGTGGCGCGGGCTATGTCGGCAGCGTGGTCGCCCAGCATCTGCTGGAGGCGGGCCACGAGGTCGTCGTACTCGACAACCTGACGACCGGCTTCCGCGAGGGCGTCCCGGCCGGTGCCACCTTCGTCGAGGGTGACATCCGGGACGCCGCCAAGTGGCTGGACTCCTCCTTCGACGCCGTCCTGCACTTCGCCGCCTTCTCCCAGGTCGGCGAGTCGGTCGTCAAGCCAGAGAAGTACTGGGACAACAACGTCGGCGGCACGATGGCGCTGCTCGCCGCCATGCGCGAGGCGGGCGTGCGCCGGCTGGTCTTCTCCTCCACGGCGGCGACGTACGGCGAGCCGGAGCAGGTGCCGATCGTCGAGACGGCGCCGACGAAGCCCACCAACCCGTACGGCGCCTCGAAGCTCGCCGTCGACCACATGATCACCGGCGAGGCGGCGGCCCACGGCCTCGGCGCCGTGTCCCTGCGCTACTTCAACGTGGCGGGCGCCTATGGCGCCTACGGCGAGCGGCACGACCCGGAGTCGCACCTCATCCCGCTGGTGTTGCAGGTCGCGCAGGACAAGCGGGACGCCATCTCCGTCTTCGGCGACGACTACCCGACGCCGGACGGCACCTGTGTCCGCGACTACATCCACGTCGCCGACCTGGCCGATGCCCACCTGCTGGCGCTGAAAGCCGCTCAGCCGGGCGAGCACCTGATCTGCAACCTCGGCAACGGCAACGGCTTCTCCGTCCGCGAGGTCATCGAGACGGTCCGGCAGGTCACCGGCCACCCGATTCCCGAGATCGTGGCCCCCCGCCGGGGCGGCGACCCGGCGGTGCTGGTGGCGTCCGCCGACACCGCCCGCGAGAAGCTGGGCTGGAACCCGTCCCGCGCGGACCTCGCGGGGATCGTCGCGGACGCGTGGGACTTCGCGCAGCGGCGCGGCAAGTAGAACGTACGGAAAGAGTCAGGGGTCAGGGCATGAGCGAGGCTGTGGCAGGGGCGGTCGCCGAGCGGTTCAAGGAGCTGTACGGGACCGATCCGGAAGGGGTGTGGGCGGCGCCCGGCCGGGTCAACCTGATCGGCGAACACACCGACTACAACGACGGCTTCGTCATGCCGTTCGCGCTGCCGCACATCACCGTCGCGGCCGTGTCCCGGCGCGAGGACGGCGTCCTGCGCCTGCACTCGGCGGACATCGAGGCCGGTGTCGTGGAACTGCGGCTGGAGGACCTGGCACCGGAGTCCGACAGTGACTGGACGGCGTACCCGGCTGGCGTGGTCTGGGCCCTGCGCGAGGCGGGCCACCAGGTCACCGGCGCGGACGTCCACCTCACCTCGACCGTGCCGGCGGGCGCGGGCCTGTCGTCGTCGGCGGCACTGGAGGTCGTCGTGGCGCTGGCCCTCAACGACCTCTTCGCACTCGGCCTGAAGGGCTGGCAGCTGGCCCGCCTGTGCCAGCGCGCCGAGAACGTCTACGTCGGCGCCCCCACCGGCATCATGGACCAGACGGCGTCCGCGTGCTGCGAGGCCGGCCACGCCCTGTTCCTCGACACCCGCGACCTGTCCCAGAAGCAGATCCCCTTCGACCTGGCCGCCGAGGGCATGCGCCTGCTGGTCGTCGACACCCAGGTCAAGCACGCCCACAGCAACGGCGAGTACGGCAAGCGCCGCGCCGGCTGCGAGAAGGGCGCGGCCCTGCTGGGCGTCGACGCGCTCAGGGACGTGCCGTACGACGGGCTGGACGCGGCGCTGGAGCGCCTCGGTGACGAGGAGGAGGTGCGCCGCCTGGTCCGCCACATCGTCACGGAGAACCACCGGGTGGAGCAGGTGGTCTCGCTGCTGGAGTCGGGCGAGACGCGCGCGATCGGCCCGGTCCTGGTCGAGGGCCACGCCTCCCTGCGGGACGACTTCCGCATCTCCTGCCCCGAACTGGACCTGGTGGTGGACACCGCGCTGGCCTCCGGCGCCCTCGGCGCCCGCATGACCGGCGGCGGCTTCGGCGGCTCGGCGATCGTCCTGGCGGAGGCGGCCGACGTCGACACGATCACCAAGGCCGTCCAGGAGGCCTTCGCCGCGGCGGACTTCACCGCCCCGCGGGTGTTCGAGGCGGTGCCTTCGGCGGGGGCGCGCAGGCTCAGCCGATCCGCTTCGTCAGCGTGTACTCCGTGATCCCCGGCGGATAGTCGGGGATCACGCACACCACCTCGTACCCCCGCTTCTGATAGAACGCCGGCGCCTGGAAATCCCAGGTCTCCAGGCGTGCGGCCGTACAGCCCCGTTCGCGGCGGGCCACCCGTTCCGCCCGGGCGAGCAGGTGGGAGCCGACGCCCGATCCGCGGTGGCGTTCGTCGACCCACAGGTACGTCACGTGCAGCCAGGTCGCCCAGGTGTGACCGACCAGGCCGCCGGCCAGGGCGTCGGAGGAGTCCAAGGCCCAGACCTGCAACGGAAGTTGCCGTTCGCCGGGCGTTCCGCGCAGCGCGCGCAGGATCGGTGAGGCCGCCGTGTTGGTCTCCCGCAGCCGAAGACGCAGCACATCGTGCCGGGCCTTGTCGACTTCTGTCACCAGACGAAACATGCGGCTCACCATAAACGTGCCGGACAGCCAGTTCTGCAAATTACCTTCCGCTCCAAGCCCCCACCCGTACTCTGATGAACAGCACCGGTGGGGGCCGGTGCTGATCAGGGGGCGAGACAGTCGGGTACGACGCCCGAAGTGGGGGTAGCAGTCCTTGCACGGCGGCGGCCGTGCGCGCGGCAATCGCGCTTCGGGCGCCGTACTCGCGCCGATGTCGTCTCCCGGTGTCGTCCTTCGACGATGGGGTATCCCCTGCTCTTCGAGAGCTTGGGGAAGGGGGTTTCGTGGTTCGCATCCGAGTTCTGGTCGTCGACGACCATCGCATCTTCGCCGAGTCGCTCGCGGCGGCTCTGGCCGCCGAGCCGGATGTCGACGTGTCCGCCGCCGGCAGCGGTCCCGCCGCGATGCGCAGTCTGGAGCGGGCGGTCGCCGAGGGGCGCCGCTTCGACGTGCTGCTCGTCGACGCCGACCTGGGCGGCAACGTCCCGGGTGTACGGCCCGCCGTGCCCGTTCAGGAGGGCAACGAGGACGGGCTGGTCGACGGGATTTCGCTGGTCGCCGGGGTGCGTTCGGCGCAGCCGGCCGTACGGATCGTCGTGCTCGCCGAGAAGGACGATCCCCGGCGGGCCGCGCTCGCCCTGCAGGCCGGCGCCTCCGGGTGGGTCGCCAAGGACTGCTCGCTGTCCCGGCTGCTCACCGTCATCCGGGGGGTGCTGCGCGACGAGACCCATCTGCCGCCCGCCCTGCTCACCGGCGTCCTGCGTGAGCTGACCGCCGCCCGCAAGCACCGCACCGAGAGCGAGCGGCTCGTCGAGTCGCTCACCCCCCGGGAGCGGGAGGTGCTGCGGTGCATGGTGGCCGGGCTGGGGCGCAAGGCCGTGGCCGAGCGCCTGTTCCTCTCACCGCACACCGTCCGCACCCATATGCAGAACGTCCTCGGCAAGCTGGGCGTGCACAGCACCCTGGCCGCCGTCGCGCTCGCGCGGCGGGCGGGGGTGGGGCCCGTCGACCTGAGGCCTGCCGGGCGGATCGGGGTGGAGGAAAGCAGCAGCGCCTGATCCGTGCCTACGTCACCACGCCGGTCCCTCAGCCGGGAATGTTGTCGAACGGGGCGGTCAACTGCCGCAGCAGTCCCGCCAGTTCGCTGCGCTGGGCGCGGGAGAGCTCCGCGAGGATCGCGCGCTCCTGGTCCAGCAGTCCGGCCAGGGCCTGGTCCGCGCGGTCCCGGCCCTCGTGCGTGAGCCGGACCAGCACGCCGCGCCGGTCGCTCGGGTCGGGCAGCCGCTCCACCAGGCCCTTCTTGGCCAACCGGTCGATGCGGTTCGTCATCGTGCCCGAGGTGACCAGGGTCTGGGTGAGCAGTTGCCCCGGCGAGAGCTGATACGGCGTGCCGGCGCGCCTGAGCGCCGTCAGCACGTCGAACTCCCAGGGCTCCAGGCTGTGCTCGGCGAAGGCCAGACGGCGTGCGCGGTCCAGGTGCCGGGCCAGTCTGCTCACCCGGCTGAGCACCTCGAGCGGTTCCACGTCGAGGTCCGGGCGCTCCCGGCGCCACGCTGCGACCAGCCGATCGACCTCGTCCTCCATGACGATCAGTGTAGTGGTTGTGTCGACGTGAAGTCTCTTGACGTCAAGACTCTTGACGTCGAATTGAATCCGAGCGAGGCTGGCATCGTCGAGAACGGTCACGACCAGGAGGCCCGATGCCCGCCCCCACCTGGGACCCCGCCCAGTACCTGCGCCACGCCGGCCACCGCGCCCGCCCCTTCACCGACCTCCTCGCCCGCGTCCCCAGCCTGCCCACAGAACCGCCCGCCGGGCCACCCCGCATCGCCGATCTCGGCTGCGGCCCCGGCAACGTCACCACCCTGCTCGCCGAACGCTGGCCCACCGCCCGCATCACCGGGTACGACAACTCGCCCGAGATGCTCACCCGGGCGGAAGCCCACGCCGGGCCCACCCCGGGCGGCGGCCGCCTCCACTTCGCCCACGCCGACGCCGTCACCTGGGCGCCCGAGGAGCCGTACGACCTGATCGTCAGCAACGCCACCCTCCAGTGGGTCCCCGGGCACGCCGAGCGGTTCGGGCAGTGGGTGGCGGGCCTGAAGCCCGGCGGCACCTTCGCCTTCCAGGTCCCGGGGAACTTCGGCGCCCCCAGCCACCAGCTCATGCGCGACCTCGCCCACTCCGCCCGCTTCAAGGACCGCCTCGCCGACACCCTGCGCCACGACGACGCCGTCCTCGCCCCCGAGACCTACCTGGAGAAGCTGGCCGACCTCGGCTGCACGGCGGACGTGTGGGAGACGACGTACATCCATCTGCTGCACGGCGAGGACCCGGTGCTCGACTGGGTCAAGGGAACCGGCCTGCGCCCCGTCCTCACCGCCCTCGCCGACGCCCCCGAGACCCGGGACGACTTCCTCACCGCCTACCGGACCGCCCTCCGCGAGGCCTATCCCACCGGCCCGCACGGCACGACCTTCCCCTTCCGCCGCATCTTCGCCGTCGCCCGCAAGCAGGTGTGATGCTCACCCGAGGAACGCCTGCGGGCGTACTGCGCGGACGTCCTCGGGGGCTGCTGGTGCCAGGCGGGGGCGGTGCGACTGCACAACCGGCTGGAGTTCATGGAGCCGCTGACCGGCGTTTGAACGGCACCGTAAGGGTCACTCGCTGTAGTGACACCGTGGTCAAGGCTCGCTGGGAGTGATGGACGGTGGCACGAGAGCAGAAGGCCAAGTCGAAGAAGGAACAGCTCAAGGGCAAGGCCAAGCAGGTCATGGGCCGTGCGGTCGGCAACGAGAGGATGACGGCGGAAGGCCGGGCCGAGAAGTCGAAGGGGCACGCACGTCAGGCGAAGGAGAAGGGGAAGGACACGTTCAAGGGCTGACGTCAGGCTGACGTCCCAGGGCACCGGAAGAGCTGACTCGTCAGCTCTTCCGGTGCCCTATCAGTCGTGGCTTCGGCTCCAGCCCGTCCAGCCCGTGCCACGCCAGATTCACCAGGTGTGCCGCCACCTCCGCCTTCTTCGGCCGGCGTACATCCAGCCACCACTGGCCCGTCAGCGCCACCATGCCGACCAGCGCCTGCGCGTACAGCGGCGCCAGCTTGGGGTCGAAGCCCCGGCTCTTGAACTCGCGGCCCAGGATGTCCTCCACCTGGGTGGCGATGTCCGAGATGAGAGACGCGAAGGAACCCGTCGACTGCGGGATGGGGGAGTCCCGGACCAGGATGCGGAAGCCGTCCGTGTACTCCTCGATGTAGTCCAGGAGGGCGAAGGCCGCCTGCTCGCACAGCTCGCGCGGGTGGCCGGCGGTCAGCGAGCTCGTCACCATGTCCAGCAGACGCCGCATCTCCCGGTCCACCACTACCGCGTACAGGCCCTCCTTGCCGCCGAAGTGCTCGTACACCACCGGCTTGGACACCCCGGCCTTCGCCGCGATCTCCTCCACCGACGTGCCCTCGAAACCTTTCGCCGCGAACAGGGTGCGACCGATCTCCAGCAGCTGCTGGCGGCGCTCGGCACCGGTCATCCGGGTGCGACGCGCACGCCGCGGCTTGTCATTGCTCGGGGTGCTGCTGGAGTCGGTCGCCACGGCGTCAATCATGCCGCCTCGGCGGCCTCCTTCTTGTGCCGAGAGCCGTCCTCACCCGTGTTCCGGCGGGAATCGATACGCGAGCGTGACGGCCAGCGCACGTCGTACGCCCAGCCGAGCAACTCGAACCAGCGGATGAACCGAGCCGAGGAGTCCAGCTGGCCGCGCTCCACACCGTGCCGCGCCGAGGTCGGGTCGGCATGGTGCAGGTTGTGCCAGGACTCGCCGCAGGACAGGATCGCCAGCCACCACACGTTGCCCGAACGGTCACGCGACTTGAAGGGACGCTTGCCGACCGCGTGACAGATCGAGTTGATCGACCACGTCACATGGTGGAGCAGAGCCACCCGGACGAGCGACCCCCAGAAGAACGCCGTGAACGCGCCCCACCAGGACATCGTCACCAGGCCGCCGATCAGCGGCGGCAACGCCAGCGACACGACCGTCCACAGCACGAACTGACGCGAGATCGTCCGGATCGCCTTGTCCTTGATCAGATCCGGCGCGTACTTGTCCTGCGGCGTCTGCTCCTCGTCGAACATCCAGCCGATGTGCGCCCACCACAGGCCCTTCATCAACGCCGGGATCGTCTCGCCGAAACGCCACGGCGAATGCGGGTCGCCGTCCGCGTCGGAGAACTTGTGGTGCTTGCGGTGGTCGGCCACCCAGCGCACCAGCGGCCCCTCCACCGCCATCGACCCCATGACCGCCAGCGCGATCCTGAGCGGCCGCTTGGCCTTGAAGGAACCGTGGGTGAAGTAGCGGTGGAAGCCGATCGTGATGCCGTGGCAACCCAGGAAGTAGAAGAACACCAGCAGGCCGAGGTCCAGCCAGCTCACACCCCAGCCCCACGCCAGCGGCACCGCCGCCAGCAGAGCGAGGAAGGGGACGGTGATGAAGAGCAGCAGCGTGATCTGCTCGATCGAGCGCTTCTGCTCACCGCCCAGCGTGGCGGAGGAAGGGAGGGTGTCGTCGGTAGCCTTCGAAGAGTCTTCGATCACGTCGGAGCTTGTGGTCATGCGCGTCCCCTGTGGGGTCTTGGATTGAGGCAGGTGCCGGGCCGGGAAAACCGTGCGGTACTTCCTACGGTTCCGTAACCTACGGCATCGTAAGTATGGCAGTGCGCCGCCCGGCGGCAAGAGCCCGCGAGTCTGCGCGTCCGCACGGACACCTATCCTGGAGTCGGTCGGACAGCGCGGTCCGCTCTGATTTCTTCCCGGACGTCCGGTCCCGTATGCGATGCCAGCCGCCCGACCGCCCTCCGGGTTCCCTCCCAGACGAGCTTCAACACTGCAAGGAGCCGCACCTGTGAGCAGTGCCGACGACCTGACTACGAGCACCACGACGACCAGCAGTGCGCTGCGCGCCGACATCAGGCGACTGGGTGACCTCCTCGGCGAGACCCTCGTCCGACAGGAGGGTCCCGAGCTGCTCCAGCTCGTCGAAAAGGTCCGCCGCCTCACCCGCGAGGACGGCGAGGCCGCCGCCGAGCTGCTGCGCGGCACCGAACTGGACACCGCGGCCAAGCTGGTCCGCGCCTTCTCCACCTACTTCCACCTGGCCAACGTCACCGAACAGGTCCACCGCGGCCGCGAACTGCGCGCCAAGCGCGCCGCCGAGGGCGGCCTCCTCGCCCGTACGGCCGACCGGCTCAAGGACGCCGACCCCGAGCACCTGCGCCAGACGGTCGCCCACCTCAACGTCCGCCCCGTCTTCACGGCCCACCCCACCGAGGCCGCACGCCGGTCCGTCCTCAACAAGCTCCGGCGCATCGCCGCACTCCTGGAACTGCCCGTCATCGAGGCCGACCGCCGCCGCTACGACACCCGTCTGGCCGAGAACATCGACCTCGTCTGGCAGACAGACGAACTGCGCGTCGTACGCCCCGAGCCCGCCGACGAGGCCCGCAACGCCATCTACTACCTGGACGAGCTGCACGCCGGCGCGGTGGGGGACGTGCTGGAGGACCTCACCGCCGAACTGGAGCGAGTCGGCGTCAAGCTCCCCGACCACACCCGCCCCCTCACCTTCGGCACCTGGATCGGCGGCGACCGCGACGGCAACCCGAACGTCACCCCCCAGGTCACCTGGGACGTCCTCATCCTCCAGCACGAGCACGGCATCAACGACGCCCTGGAGATGATCGACGAACTGCGCGGCTTCCTGTCGAACTCCATCCGCTACACCGGAGCCACCGAGGAACTCCTCGAATCCCTCCAGACCGACCTCGAGCGGCTGCCCGAGATCAGCCCCCGCTACAAGCGCCTCAACGCCGAGGAGCCCTACCGCCTCAAGGCCACCTGCATCCGGCAGAAGCTGGAGAACACCAAGCAGCGCCTCGCCAAGGGCACCCCCCACGAGGAAGGCCGCGACTACCTCGGCACCTCCGAGCTGCTCGCCGACCTCACCCTCATCCAGACCTCCCTGCGCGAGCACCGCGGCGGCCTCTTCGCCGACGGCCGCATGGACCGCACGATCCGCACCCTCGCCGCCTTCGGCCTCCAGCTCGCCACCATGGACGTACGCGAACACGCCGACGCCCACCACCACGCCCTCGGCCAGCTCTTCGACCGCCTCGGCGAGGAGTCCTGGCGGTACGCCGACATGCCCCGCGAGTACCGGACCAAGCTGCTCGCCAAGGAACTGCGGTCCAGAAGGCCCCTGGCCCCGACCCCGGCACCCGTCGACGCGGCCGGCGAGAAGACCTTCGGCGTCTTCCAGACCGTCAAGCGAGCCCTGGAGGTCTTCGGACCCGAGGTCATCGAGTCGTACATCATCTCGATGTGCCAGGGCGCGGACGACGTCTTCGCCGCCGCCGTCCTCGCCCGCGAGGCCGGCCTCATCGACCTCCACGCCGGCTGGGCCAAGATCGGCATCGTGCCGCTGCTGGAGACCACCGACGAACTCAAGGCCGCCGACACCATCCTGGAGGACATGCTCTCCGACCCGTCCTACCGGCGCCTCGTCGCGCTCAGGGGCGACGTCCAGGAGGTCATGCTCGGCTACTCCGACTCCTCGAAGTTCGGCGGCATCACCACCAGCCAGTGGGAGATCCACCGCGCCCAGCGCCGCCTGCGTGACGTCGCCCACCGGTACGGCGTCCGGCTCCGGCTCTTCCACGGCCGCGGCGGCACCGTCGGCCGCGGCGGCGGCCCCTCCCACGACGCCATCCTCGCCCAGCCCTGGGGCACCCTGGAGGGCGAGATCAAGGTCACCGAGCAGGGCGAGGTCATCTCCGACAAGTACCTCGTGCCCTCCCTCGCCCGGGAGAACCTGGAACTGACCGTCGCCGCCACCCTCCAGGCCTCCGCCCTGCACACCGCACCCCGCCAGTCCGTGGAGGCACTGGCCCGCTGGGACGCGGCGATGGACGTCGTCAGCGAAGCCGCACACTCCGCCTACCGCAGGCTGGTCGAGGACCCCGACCTGCCCGCGTACTTCTTCGCCTCCACGCCGGTGGACCAGCTCGCCGACCTCCACCTGGGATCGAGGCCTTCGAGGAGGCCCGACTCGGGCGCCGGCCTCGACGGCCTGCGAGCCATCCCCTGGGTCTTCGGCTGGACCCAGTCGCGGCAGATCGTGCCCGGCTGGTTCGGCGTCGGCTCCGGGCTCAAGGCGCTGCGCGAGGCCGGCCTCGACACCGTCCTCGACGAGATGCACGAGCAGTGGCACTTCTTCCGCAACTTCATCTCCAACGTCGAGATGACCCTCGCCAAGACGGACCTGCGGATCGCCGCCCACTACGTCGACACCCTCGTCCCCGACGACCTCAAGCACGTCTTCGACACCATCAAGGCCGAGCACGAACTGACCGTGCGCGAGGTACTGCGCATCACGGGCGAACAGGAACTGCTGGACGCCGCACCGGTCCTCAAGCAGACCTTCACCATCCGCGACGCCTACCTGGACCCGATCTCCTACCTCCAGGTCACCCTGCTCAAGCGCCAGCGCGACGCCGCGGCGGCCGGCGAGCAGCCGGACCCGCTGCTGTCCCGGGCCCTGCTCCTCACCGTCAACGGCGTGGCAGCAGGCCTGCGCAACACCGGCTGATCCCGCACATGAGGGTGCCCCCCATGCTCCGTACGAGCACGGGGGGCACTGTCATGCCGTGGATCAGGCCTTGCGACGACGGAACACCAGGTAACCGCCCGCACCGAGCAGCGCCGCCGCAGCCGCCGCCAGCAGACCGACCGGAGCACCGCTGCCGGTCTCGGCGAGATCGCCCTCGCCGCCCTGCGCCGCCGGGGACGCCGACGCGACGCCCGCAGACGGCGACGCCTCGCCCTCGACCGCACCCGCGGGCTCGTCCCCGTCAGGCTTCGTGGCGGTGTCGTCCGGCTCCGTGACGGTGCCGTCGGGCGACTCCGACGCGTCGGCGGTCGGCTCCGCCGAGGCGCCGGGCGTGTCCGTCCCCGGCGTCGTGCCGTCCGCCGCGGGACAGGTGTGCGAGAGGTTGAACAGCTCCAGATCGCCGCCGCTCACCTCGGCGACGGCGGAGGTGAGCTCCGCCCCCGGCAATGAGGCCACGTAGGCGTGCTTGTCGGACGGCGGCCCGAAGTCCGTGACCACCTGCTGCCCACCCGGCTCGAAGGTCACCGTCAGCTTGACGAAGTCCGTGGAGTTCCCGGGCAGCACGAAGTGCCAGCCGTCCTGCCCCGCGGGAACACCGGGGCACTGGTCCGACGACTTCTGCGGGGCGCCGCCGTCATCGGTGGTCGAGGTGCGCGGAAGATCCTGCCGCAGCCGCACGGTGTACGAGTCGTCGGTGGTGGCGAAGGCCGGTGCCGCGACGCCCGCGACAAGCAGCAGCGACGCAAGCGGAACAGCGGCGGCGACAAAGGCACCGGCGCGAGGAAGGGTTCGCATGAGGCGGTAGTCCATCTTCGAGAAACGAACGGGAAGATGTGGAGGGGGCGGCTCAGCATCCAGCACATGCCGTGACCAGGTCAATCACGAACAGGCAACACTCATCCCCACCACTGGACTTGAGAACGGCGAAACCCGTCACATCGTTACGAACGCCGCCGTGAGCAGCGCGATCCCCGACCCCGCCATCACCCACGCCACCCGCGTCCGCCGCAGCCCACCCGCCACCACCACCGACGCGAGCAACAGCGCCCCACCCAGCGGCACCCACGCATACAGGACCCCCGCAGGACCGGAACGCACGACATCATCGCTGCCCGGCTTCACCACCACGGTGTACGTCTGCCCCTTCCGCACAGCGGCCGTGTGCTCGATGACCACGCTCTTACGGGCCGTCGACCCCGTCGACAACGGCGTGTACGGCCCCGAACAGGTGTCCTCGCCGCACCGCGTCACCTCGACCGTGCCGCGCTCCCGCCCCTTGGTGAGCATCACGTGCTGAGCGCTCCCCCAGGAGGCCCACACACCGGCGATCAGGATCAGCGCCGCGACCGTACCCATCGCCGCGATCCGCCCGAACCGCAACGCGGCGACCGAGGCCTGACGGGAAGTGGTGGCTGTGGCAGGCATGGCCGGGATCATTGGCCATGGTCCTGCGGTCGGTCAACCTCGGCGGGGCCGATGGGCGGACAAGTCAGGAGTTGTACGTCCCCTGCGCCCGCTCCAGCCCCTCGATCACCAGACACTCCACGGCATCCGCCGCCCGGTCCACGAAGTAGTCCAACTCCTTGCGCTCCGACGACGAGAAGTCCCTCAACACGAAATCCGCCACCGGCATACGACCCGGAGGACGCCCGATCCCGAACCGCACCCGGTGATAGTCGGACCCCATCACCTTCGTCATCGACTTCAACCCGTTGTGACCGTTGTCCCCGCCACCCAGCTTCAGCCGCAGCGTGCCGAAATCGATGTCCAACTCGTCATGAATGGCCACGATGTTCGCCACGGGCACCTTGTAGAAGTCCTTCAGCGCGTTCACCGGCCCACCCGACAGATTCATGTACGACATCGGCTTCGCCAGAATCACCCGCCGGTTCGCCGGCCCCGGCGGCCCGATCCGCCCCTCCACGACCTGCGCCTGCGCCTTACCGGCCCGCTTGAACCTGCCCCCGACCCGCTCCGCGAGCAGATCGGCGACCATGAACCCCACGTTGTGCCGGTTGCCGGCGTACTCCGGCCCCGGATTGCCCAGCCCCACGATCAGCCAGGGCGCGTTGGCATCGGTCGTCACGTGCATGTCTCCTTGATACGCGCCAGCCGCTGCCCCGACGGGGAGCAGCGGCTGACGAAACGACGAAGGTGAGGATCAGGCCTCGGCGGCCTCTTCGCCCTCGGCCTCGCCCTCCGGGGCCTCCTCCGCCTGCGCGCCCAGGACCTGCAGGACGACCGTGTCCCCGTCGACAGCCAGCGTGGTGCCGCTCGGCAGCGGGATGTCCTTGGCCAGGATGGAATCGCCGGCCGCCAGACCCTCGATGGACACCGTGACCGACTCGGGGATGTGCGTCGCCTCGGTCTCGACCGGCAGCGCGTTCAGCACGTGCTCCAGCAGGTTGCCACCCGCCGCCAGCTCACCCTCGGTGTGGACGTAGATGTCGACGTTGACCTTCTCGCCACGCTTCACGAGCAGCAGGTCGACGTGCTCCAGGAAACCCTTGATCGGGTCACGCTGCACGGACTTCGGAATCGCCAGCTCGTTCTTCTTGCCGTCGATGTCCAGAGCGATCAGGACGTTCGGCGTACGCAGGGCGAGAAGAAGCTCGTGACCCGGAAGGGTCAGGTGCACCGGGTCCAGACCGTGGCCGTACAGAACACCCGGGACCTTGCTGTCACGGCGGATACGGCGGGCGGCACCCTTGCCGAACTCGCTACGCGTCTCGGCGGCGATCTTCACCTCGGACATATGATCACTCCTCGTAGAAACTAGGAACGGACGTGGTCACCCGGCCACGAACGGCCTGCTACGAAGAGCGCGTCGATAACGGATCGCCGAATCCACCGCCGAAAGACGGAGAACGGCCTCCCTCGCCGAGCAACTTCAGCAGTCTACTCGGCGAGGAAGGCCGCACCCAAAAGGATCTTGCGAGGAGCCTTACTGCTCGTCGAACAGGCTCGTCACCGAACCGTCCTCGAACACCTCACGCACCGCACTCGCGATCGTCGGCGCGATCGACAACACCGTGATCTTGTCCAGAGCATCACTCAACTCACCCGGCGTCGGCAGCGTGTTCGTGAACACGAACTCGCTCACCCGGGAGTTCTTGAGCCGGTCCGCCGCCGGACCCGACAGCACACCATGCGTCGCCGTCACCATGACGTCCTCGGCGCCGTGCGCGAAAAGAGCATCCGCAGCCGCGCAGATCGTGCCACCGGTGTCGATCATGTCGTCCACCAGGACACACACCCGCCCCTTGACCTCACCCACGACCTCATGGACGGTCACCTGATTCGCCACGTCCTTGTCACGCCGCTTGTGCACGATGGCGAGAGGTGCACCGAGCCGGTCGCACCAGCGGTCCGCGACCCGCACACGGCCGGCGTCCGGGGACACCACCGTCAGCTTGTCCTTGTCCACCTTCTTGCCCACGTAGTCCGCGAGCAGCGGAAGAGCGAACAGATGATCCACCGGCCCATCGAAGAAGCCCTGGATCTGATCCGTGTGCAGGTCGACGGTCAGAATGCGATCCGCACCCGCCGTCTTCATCATGTCCGCGATCAGACGCGCCGAAATCGGTTCACGTCCACGGTGCTTCTTGTCCTGCCGCGCGTAACCGTAGAACGGCACGATGACCGTGATGGAGCGCGCCGACGCACGCTTCAGAGCGTCGATCATGATCAACTGCTCCATGATCCACTGATTGATCGGAGCCGTGTGGCTCTGGATCACAAAGCAGTCCGCACCACGTGCCGACTCCTGGTAACGCACATAGATCTCGCCGTTGGCGAAGTCGAAGGCCTTGGTCGGGACGACCCCGACACCCAGCTGGTGGGCGACCTCCTCGGCAAGCTCGGGGTGGGCGCGGCCGGAGAAGAACATCATCTTCTTCTCGCCGGTCGTCTTGATCCCGGTCACAGCACTGTCTCCTCAGAGGTCTCACAACTGGTTACCGAACGACCGTCTCAGCTGGCTGCGAGAGGCCGTCACGGCTGGTGGGGTGCGGTCTGCACTTATCACGGTACGCCGTGTCCGGCGCGCCCGTTTCCGGTCAGTCTTCGCCTTCCCCCTGGCGAGAGGCCGCCTCGGCCGCCTTCGCAGCCGCACTCCCCGGACGCTTCCGAGCCACCCAACCCTCGATATTCCGCTGCTGACCACGGGCCACAGCCAACGAACCGGGCGGCACATCCTTCGTGATCACCGAGCCCGCCGCGGTGTACGCGCCGTCCCCGACCGTGACAGGAGCCACAAACATGTTGTCCGAACCGGTACGGCAGTGCGAGCCCACGGTGGTGTGGTGCTTGTCCTGCCCGTCGTAGTTCACGAAGACACTCGCGGCACCGATGTTCGTGTACTCACCGATGGTCGCGTCACCGACATAGGAGAGATGAGGGACCTTGGTCCCTTCACCGATGGAAGCGTTCTTGGTCTCCACATACGTGCCGATCTTGCCCTTCGGACCCAGGCGGGTACCGGGCCGGAGATAGGCGAACGGCCCGACCGCCGCCTGCGCACCGACCTCCGCGCCGTCGGCGACGGTGTTGTCCACGCGCGCGCCCGCGCCCACGCGGGTATCGGTGAGGCGACTGTTGGGGCCCACCTCCGCGGCCTCCCCGAGGTGCGTGGAGCCGTACAGCTGAGTGCCGGGATACACGACGGCGTCCTGCTCGAAGGTGACGGTCACATCGACCCAGGTCGTCGCCGGGTCGATGACAGTCACGCCGGCCAGCATGGCCTGAGTGAGCAGCCGGTCATTGAGAATCCGGCGCGCCTCGGAGAGCTGCACGCGATTGTTGATCCCGGCGATCTCCCGGTGATCGCCGGCCACGGAGGCCCCGACCCGATGACCGGCCTCACGCAGAATCCCGAGGACGTCGGTCAGGTACTCCTCCCCCTGGGAATTGTCCGTACGGACCTTCCCCAGGGCGTCCGCGAGCAACTGCCCGTCGAACGCGAACACCCCCGAATTGATCTCCCGGATGGCCCGCTGCGACTCGGAGGCATCCTTGTGCTCGACGATCGCGGTCACGGCCCCGGAGACGCCGTCGCGCACGATACGGCCGTAACCGGTCGCGTCCGGCACCTCGGCCGTCAGCACGGTCACGGCATTGCCGTCGGCGGAGTGGGTGGCGGCGAGGGCCTGAAGGGTCTCACCGGTCAGGAGAGGCGTATCCCCGCATACGACGACCACTGTCCCGTCGACGGACCCGCCGAGCTCCTCCAACGCCATGCGTACGGCGTGCCCGGTGCCGTTCTGCTGCGCCTGCACCGCCGTGCGTACCTCGGCGTCGATCTCGGCGAGGTGCGCGGTGACCTTCTCACGGGCGTGGCCCACGACCACGACGAGGTTCTCGGGCTGCAACTCACGCGCGGCGGCGAGCACATGGCCCACGAGGGAACGGCCACAGATCTCGTGCAGGACCTTGGGTGTGGCCGACTTCATACGGGTGCCCTCACCCGCTGCGAGAACGACGACGGCTGCCGGGCGAATGGCGCTCACGGGGTTGCCCTTCGGCTTTGGATGGGTGGGGGTGACATCCGCAGGATACCGGGGGGTTTCGTGAGGGTTATGAGTGTGGGCCCTGACGGTGAGGGTCAGGGCCCGAACCAAGGTCTTGTGGGCTGTGGCTCCCCCGCAAGGATTCGAACCTTGTCCTGCTGGTACCAAAAACCAGTGTGCTGCCAGTTACACCACGGGGGACAGCGTCTCAGACCTTACCGGAGACGTGCGGCTGAGCCATCAACTATCCCGTTCCACCAGCCCTCGATGCGACGGTACAGATCGGCTCCTTGCCGCACCTTGATGCAGAAGCACCCTCGGTAGGCGTCCCCCGTGTTCTTGCGCACAGTTGTCGGATTGTGCTTTTTGAGTGTTGTCTTGCCTAGCGCCGATCTGTCGATGCCGACGAGGTCGGTCCAGTAGCGTTCGGCGGCGTCGATGTCTGCGGTCTCGTGGATCATGAGGCGGCAGTGCAGGCGGTCGCGCCCCACCTCAAGAAGATCCAGCCAGGCCAGGAAGACGGAGATCATTCCGGGGTCGCTGTTGACGAACTCCACGCTCTCGCGGCGAGCGTGCGGTTTGTCCTTCGTTCCCTCGGCCCAGTACAGGCCGACGCCCAGAAGAAACAGCTCGCGGTCCGACAGTTTGCCGATGTCTGCTGCGGCTGCCTCCTTGGTGGCCTGCCGTTCCCGGTCCTGTGAGGCGCGCAGTCGCGCGAGTCCCGCGTTCATTCGTGCGCGCTGCTCTTCCGGGGTGCATTTCGGCTCTGGGTGCGGCAGATCCCGCACCCAAAGTGACACCGAGCTCTTGGAGCAGCCCAGCTCGGCCTGGATCCGGTTGTACGTCCAGCCCTGCCTCCGCAACTCCCGGGCCCTCTCCCTCAGGTCGTCCTTCGCCCGAGGTCGCTTCGTCCATTCCGGAGGCGGTTCACCCTCGACGAGGCGCTGAAGGATCTCCTTGTTGTGTACCTGGAGCTCGTCGCGGATCTGCCGAAGGCTGTACCCCTGCCGCCGCAGCGCCACCGCCCGCTCCCGCAACCCCTCGAAGTCCGCGTACTTGCCATGTGAATGTGCCATGCGCATACCGTCCGACCGGAATCCGATCTTCCGGGGTCGAACGGTGAGCGATTCAGCAGTTCGAGGGATTTCGGGCCGTATCGTCGCCGTTCGGTCACGGAGTGTGGTGTAGGCCAGTCACGGAAACTCGCCGGAAATGGGGCGGCCGGCGCCCGTAGGCTGGAGGCATGACCACGACGGGGGAAGACGACACGACGGCCTCGGGAGGGCCGTGGTGGTGGGTGCGGCGGCGCGGTGCGGCGTTGGATGTGAGTCTGGCGGTGGTGTCGTCGGCGGAGTGCGCGGTGGAGGGGTATCCGTTCGCGCAGGACGCGGGGATTCCGGTGGCTGCGGGGATCGTGTTCGGGCTGTTGGCCGGTTCCGTGCTGGTGGTGCGGCGCCGGTGGCCGGTGGCGGTCGTGCTGGTGGCGATCGCGATCACGCCCGCGCAGATGGGTTTCCTGATGGGCATCGTCGGCCTGTACACGCTGGCGGCGTCGGAGTTGCCGCGGCGGATCATCGGGTCGCTGGCGGGGATGTCGCTGGTGGGGACGTTGATCGTGACGTTCGTACAGGTGCGGCAGGACATGGCGCGGGGGGAATTGACGATCGGGGACTGGTTTGTCCCGTTCGCATCGATCACGACGTCGCTGGGGCTGACCGCGCCGCCGGTTCTGCTGGGGCTGTACGTGGGGGCGCGGCGGCGGTTGATGGAGAGTTTGCGGGAGCGGGCGGACAGTCTGGAGCGGGAGCTTCAGTTGTTGGCGGAGCGGGCCGAGGAGCGGGCCGAGTGGGCGCGGAATGAGGAGCGGACTCGGATCGCGCGGGAGATGCATGACGTTGTCGCGCATCGGGTGAGTCTGATGGTGGTGCATGCGGCTGCGCTGCAGGCGGTGGCTCGGAAGGATCCCGAGAAGGCTGTGAAGAATGCCGCTTTGGTGGGTGACATGGGGCGGCAGGCGTTGACCGAGTTGCGGGAGATGCTCGGTGTGCTGCGCAGTGGGGACGGTGGCGTGGCGCGGCGGGAGGGTGTGCCGTTGGCGGCGGTGGGGGTGGCCGCTGCGGCGGCCGCGTCGCGGGTGGCTGATGACGAGGGTGCGGCGGACGGGCCTTGGCTGTCGGATCTGGAGGTGTTGGTGGGGCAGTCGGCGGCTGCGGGGATGGTGGTCGATCTGTCGGTGGAGGGTGATGCGCGGTCGTATGCGGCGGAGATCGAGCAGACGGCGTTTCGTGTGGTGCAGGAGGCGTTGACGAACGTCCACAAGCATGCGGCGGGGGCGAAGACGCATGTGCGGTTGGCGCATCGGGTGTCGGAGATCGCGATGCAGGTGGAGAACGAGCCGCCGGACGAGGTGTCGGCGTCGTCGGCGCGGTTGCCGTCCGGCGGTAATGGGCTGGTGGGGATGAAGGAGCGGGTTCTGGCGCTGGGCGGTGTGTTCGTGTCGGGGCCGACGGAGGCGGGGGGTTTTCGGGTGTCGGCGGTGATTCCGGCGTCGTGACCGTGTGGCCGGCCCGCGTGGTCGTCCTTGTCGCGGCTCGGTCGGCTCGGTCGGCTCGGTCGGCTCGGTCGGCTCAGTCGGCTCAGTCGGCTGTCAGGCGGGTGGGTTCTATGCCTGAGACGAGGGTGGCGAGGGCCTGGTCGAGGTTGGGGCCGAGGTACCAGTCGCCGGTGTGGTCGAGGGCGTAGACGCGGCCGTCGGTGTCGATGGCGAGGAGTGCCTGGGTGTCGGTTTCGGCGCCGAGGGGGCAGACCTCGGTGTCGAGGGCGCGTCCGAGGTCGCTGAGGGTGCGGGCCATGTGGAGGCCGTGCAGGGGGTCGAAGTGGAGGGCGGCGGGGGCGATCTGGCGGCCGGGTCCGGTCGGGGTGATGTGGAGGCCGCCGAATTCGGCCCAGGCTTCGACGGCGGCGGGGAAGACGGCGTGCCGGTGTCCGGCGGGTGAGGCGTGTTCGCGTAGGGCGTCGGCCCAGATCTCGGCCTGCTTTATGTCCCAGCGTCCGGGTTGCCAGCCGGCGGCGCGCAGGGCGGCGTCGACGGGTACGGGGAAGCGCGTGGTGGAGGTGCGGTCGGGGTGCATCTGCTCTTCGTTCGTCGGGTTCGCGGACCGGCGCCCGGTGGGCGCTGCCGTGCGGCTTTCCTTGCCGGGGGTGTGGGGGTCAGCCGTCTGTCGTCGTGGGGTCGACGATGCGGACGCCGAAGTGGGCGCTGAGGGCTGTGCAGGCGCGGCAGGGTGGGGCGAAGCTGCCGTGGAGTGGGTCGCCGTCCTCGCGGATGCGTCGGGCGGTGAGTTTGGCCTGCTTGAGTGCTTTGCGGGCTTCGCCGTTGGTCATCGGTTTGCGGGCGGCGCGTTTGCTGCGGGCGGCGTCGGCGGCGGTGATGTGGCGGGAGATGAGCGTGGTTTCGGCGCAGCGGCCGGTGAAGCGGTCGCGCCCGGCGCTGGGGAGGCGGTCCAGGAAGTCCTGGACGAGGGGGTGCAGTGTGGGGGGCTGGTCGCCGCGGGCGGCGGTGCCGGTGAGGGTGGCGCCGCGGACGGAGAGGGCGGCGGCGACGGTGGGGAGTATGCCGTCGCGGCGGTGGCGCAGGGCGGGGGCGTGCGGGGTTTCGGTGCTGCTCCAGCCGATGCGGGGATCGCCGGACACGGTTGCGGGCGTGCCTGGTGGCGGTGCGGCTTGTGGTCCCGTCTGCGTCGTGTTCATGATCGTTATCCCCTCCCCGAGCATCCCCCCGGCGGAGACAGACTGCCAAATGGCGTGGCTGGTGGGGAAGCTGGGCTTCGCGACACGCCCGGGTTTGGGCGGGCTGTCACGGCGGGGTGACGGCTGGTCACGGAAGCGGAGGGCCGCTGACCGGTGCCCGGTGACCGGTGTCGTCGTACCGCATAGGCTGTCCGCACCGCGATCCACGCGGTCACCGCGTGGAGTGAACACGGAGAGAAGTCGAGACGGAAGTCGAGTACGGAAGTCGAGACGGTCGAGACAGTCGCTACGGGGCGTAGTGAGCCAGAGTTGGTCGCTACGGGTCGTACAGAGTGCCGCAGGGGGCAACCGCCATGACGACAGGTCGGCTCGGGCAGCAAGCCGCGCCGCCGAACGCGGCCTACGCCGCGCAGGTCGTGCATTTCCCGGACCCGGTCCGGGCGGCCCGTCACCCGAGAGGGGTGCGGGTTGACGAGCGCGGCTACCCCGATTTCTCGCCGTATGCGCGTGCGGCCGCGGAGATCGCCGAGCCGCCGGAGGGTTTCGGGGTCGACGAGTTGCGGCTGACGGATTATGTGTCGGCGAACGCGGCGTTGGCGGCGAGCGGGCATGAGTTGTGGGACACGGTGCCGGCGGTGGCGACGCCGCACGGCTGGACGTGGCATCACGTGGTGGGTTCGCGGCGGCTGGAGTTGGTTCCGGTCGAGGTGAAGGCGTTGTTGCGGCATCACGGTGGGATCGCGGTGGCGCGGGTCGACCACAACAAGCGGGGCACGCGGCCGCTTCAGGAGACGCGTCCGGCGCATTTCGGGTTGCCGAAGTCGGGTGTGGCGGTGACGGAGTCGCAGGTGCAGGGGGTCGAGGAGGACCTCGGGTTCCGGTTGCCGGGTACGTACCGGTCGTTCCTGAAGGCGGCGGGCGGGTGTGCGCCGGTGGGCGCGGCGCTGGACGCGGAGTTGGGCCTGCTGGTGGACCAGCCGTTCTTCACGGTGCGGGACGAGGCGGCGGTCAATGACCTGGTGTATGTCAACAAGTGTCTGCGTGACCATCTGACCAAGGACTATCTGGGGGTCGGGTTCGTGCAGGGCGGGTTGCTGGCCGTGAAGGTGAAGGGCGAGCGGGCCGGTTCGGTGTGGTTCTGCGCGTACGACGATGCGCGGGACGTGGATCCGGCGTGGCCGCCGGCGGAGCGGGTGGAGCGGTTGCTGCTGCCGTGCGGTGAGGACTTCGACGCGTTTCTGTCCCGGCTGGCGGGCAATCCGCCGGAGTTGGAGACGGTGGCGAATCTGATGGTGGACGGTGGGTTCGCGCGTGCGGTGCCCGCGGATGCGGCGGCCTCTTCCGCGGGTTCTTCGGCTTCGGCGTCTTCGGTGGGGGAGTGAGCTTCGCGATGGTGACGTTCGCGCAGGCGCAGGAGCGTGCGGAAGAGTGGATCAACGGGGATGTGCCGTCGTACCAGCATCGTGAGGTGCGGGTGCGGGAGTTCGGGCTCGGGTTCGTGGTGTGGGCCGAGGACCGTGCGGAGGGGCCGCGTTCGGACGGGGGCGCGCAGCGGCTGGTGATCGCGCGGGACAGCGGGGAGGCCACGCTGTGGCCGTCGTTGCCGGTGGGTGAGGTGATTCGCCGGTACGAGGAGGAGTACGGCCGTCCGGACGGCGGGGCCGAGCCGGCGCCGGCGCCTGCGGCTCGGGTGGATCTGAATCAGACGTCGTTCTTGTTGACTCCGCCGGAGTGGTTGCAGGAGGCGGCGGACAAGTTGGGGATTCCGGATCGGCGGGGGGCCGGTGCGGCTGCTGCTTCCGGGGGCGGCGGTGGGTCGTCGTTGCCTGAGACGCAGGGTGGGGTGCCTGGATCCGGTGGTGCCGGGGCCGGTGCTTCGGCCACTCCTGCGCAGGGGGCTCCTGGTGCGTCGAGTGGCGGGCCGGCGCCCGCGACGCCGAGTGCGCCGGGGGCGCCCCCCGGGGCGACGCCCTGGGCCGGGACGGACACCAACGCGGACGCCGGTGAGGACCGTTCCGTGCCGCTGCCCGCGACCGTGTTCGCGCCGCCGCTGAGCGGCGCCGACGACGAGCAGGCGCCGCCCACGGCGACGCCGGACGCCAAGACGGCGCTGATGTCGGGCGGCAGCCAGCTTCCGCCGACGGCACTCGAGCCGGCGCTCGACGACCCGAATGCGCTGGGCGCGTCGGGTGGTACGCCGTCTTCGGGTGGTCCGGCTGGGGGTGCGACGCCTCCGCCTCCGTCTCCGTCGTCGTATGGCTATCCGCAGGGTGGGGGTGCGCAGGGTTCGCCGTCTTCGGGTGGTCCGGCTGGGGGTGCGACGCCTCCGCCTCCGCCGGGTGCGCCGTCGTACGGCTATCCGCAGGGGGCCGACGGTGGTGCGGGGGCGCCTCAGCCTCCGGCCGCGGGGGCCGGTGCGCCGGGGCGGCCGCTTCCGCCGCATGCCGAGGACATCGCCGATGCCGCGACGAGCAAGGCGGCGCCTCCGCCGCGGCGTGGGGGCGCGGGTGCGAACCCGCCGCCTCCGCCGGGCGCCCCGGGGGCGCCGGGCACGCCGGCGGGTGGGTACGTGCCGACGCAGCTCGTGTCGGCGTTTGGTCCCGAGGGCCCTGAGGGTCCCGGTTCGGGACCGGGGGCTCCGCAGGGGCCTGGGGCGCCCCAGGCCCCGGGTGCGCCGCACCCGCCTGGTGCGCCGAATACTCCGGGAGCCCCGAATCCTCCTGGTGCGCCGAACCCGCCCGGGGCCCCGGGCGCGCCCGGTGGTACGCCTCCGGGTGGTGTGCATCAGGCCGCCACGATGCTTGCGGATCCGGGGCGGATGGGTCCTGGTGGGGGCGTGCCGCAGCCTCCAGGCGCTCCTGGTGTGCCCGGCGCGCCGGGTGCGCCCAAGCCGCCCGGTGCTCCTGGTGTTCCCGGCGCCCAGGGTGCCCCCGGCACCCCCGGCGCCCCCCAGCCCCCGGGCGCCCCGGGCATGCCTGGTGCGCCCGGCGCGCCGCAGCCTCCGGGCGCCCCCGGTGCCCCCGGTTCGCAGGGCTCCTCCGGCGGTGCGCGAGGTGCCGTGCATCACGCGGAGACCGTGCTGGCCGCGCCCCCGGTGGGTGGCCCCGGCACGCCTCCTCCGCCGCACGCCCCCGGCGTACCGGGCACGCCTCCGCCGCCTCCGGGCCACGGGGCTCCCGGTATGCCTCCGCCCCCGGCCCCCGGCGCCCCTGGCATGCCTCCCGGCGCGCCCCAGCCGATGCCCCCCGGCGCGATGCCGCCCCCCGGCGCGATGCCGCCCCCCGGTGCGATGCCGCCGCCCGGGCAGCCCGTGCCCGGGCTGCAGCCGTCGTACGGCTACCCGCCCCAGCAGGGGCAGCCGACCGTCGGCCCCGGCTACCAGGCCGTACTGCGCTACCGCGCGCACGACGGTTCCGAGCAGCAGCTGATCCGGCGTTCGGCGCCGGGCACGCCGCACCCGGAGTGGCAGATCTTCCACGAGCTGCGCGCCATGAACGTGCCGCCGGACCAGGTCCTGGAGCTGCACACGGAGTTGGAGTCGTGCGAGCTGCCGGGCGCGTACTGCGCGCGGATGATCCGGGAGCAGTGGCCGCAGGCGCGGATCACGAGCATCGCGCCGTACGGCACGGATCACGCGAGCCGGCAGCAGGGCATGCGGCAACTGCTCGCCCATCAGGGCGAGTTGCACCAGGTGGCCGACGGGCCTGCCCGGCCGGCGCCCATCCGCGCCCCGCTTCCCCAGGTGCAGCCGACGCCGCCGATTCCGCCGGAGGGCGTGGCGCAGGAGCTGGCGGGGGCGTTCGGCCCGGGGCTCTTCCGGTTCGAGCAGGTGGCCGTGTCCCGGCAGGGCGTGCCGCCGGTCGTGGCGCACTCGCTGGTGGTGGCGGGGCTGCCGATGGACATGGGGCCGTTCTTCTGGGCGCAGGCCCAGCCGGGGCGGCCGGTGCCGACACTGGCGGAGCTGGCGGCCGAGCGCGGGGTGCAGCCGGCCTCGGACGCGGGCTCGTACCTCGTCATGGGCAGCGACTTCGGCAAGGCGATCTGTGTGCAGTACGGCACCGCCAACATCGTCGCCGTGCCGGTGGAGGCGGGGCCGGGCGGTGGGCCCGTGCCGCCGCAGTTCGTGAACACGGGGCTGCCCGAGTTCCAGCGGTGCCTGGCGCTGCTGGGCCGGATGTGGCGGCTCAGGTTCGGGCTGAACCAGGAGCAGGCGGGCCGGTGGACCGTCGACTTCCAGGCCCAGCTGGCCTCCCTCGACCCGGCGGCGCTCGGTTCCCCGGAGAGCTGGTGGTCGGTGCTGCTGGAGCAGATGTGGGACGGGTTGTTGTGAGACTTCCCCGCTGAGAGGTCCTCTGAGAAGTCCTCCGAAAGGGCCGGGGGCCGGCGTGGGGGCCCGGCGCGCCCCCGTGGCCGTCGTGGGGTGGGCGGAAAAAGCGGGGGGGGTGTGGGGGTTTTAAAAAAAACGAGCGA